>JAKBRR010000057.1 GCA_021845325.1 Thermoplasmata archaeon | reverse complement strand
TTTTGGAACCATGTTCATTATAACAGTATTTCTGCTTATTCTATTGCCGGGATTTCCAACTCCATGTGTAGTCTGAAATCCGATGTACATGGCAAAACTTGTGGAAGATGGAATTAGAAAACATCCAACAGCGAAAATAAGCATAAAAATATAGGAGTGCTTAAGGTTAAACTTAGTTCTCAGAAAAGAAAGCATTGCGCCAGTTGACATTCCTAAAGTAGAATAGGTAATCTCAGAAAGGGAAATACCAGTTGCATTTCCGTGGAGGACATTCTGAAAATATACAGGAAATGGGATGTGGTTGGGAAGGAATTCATGTATTCAAAATACATAATGGAACTCTTTTATGAGCATACAGAAGAGGGAACGCGGGCGAGGGTGTTCCTCTCATTCCCGGGTATGCAATCATCGCAATTATCGTCAACAGGTGCGGATTGACATACAACCGTGCTGTGGAGATCATGGCAGACATCAAGGAGTTTTTTTACAACAGCGGTTAGCACAGTACCATTGAACACACAAAAGACCAAGAAACTCTCATTGAAAAACTTTCAATTGAACTGTAGTGTTAAAATAGGGCAAAGATAGGATACACCAGACACATCAATTTTAATAGTTTGTTTGAACTTGTGAGCATAATTCACAATTATTTAGATAATTCAATAAATTTAATCACAAAGTCTTCTGTTATTGTTGCATATCTCCAAAGCACAATGTCAACCACAGGAATAATATCGCCAGTTCTTTTCCCTATATAGCTACATAGTGTTTGGACACTTGAAATATTAAGCTCTCTGGCAAGTTTAGATAGATGTCTATCTGGTTTTGCAACATGTAGCCCGATATTCTTAGCTAAATGATAATATGTGACTGGCCCAATATATGGGAATTCCATCAATATCTTTTCAGGATTCTCCATTATTGATCTCTTTACTTCCTCAAAACCATCAGTAGAGATTATGCGGGAAGTTTGCAAGATGGCCTCAATCTTTTTATTGTTGGCAAAGATTGCAAACGCTGCATCTCTGCAAAGATGTTCGTTTTTCATAATAACTTCTGCTGATTTCCAATTGTAAAATATTTGAGAAAATCTTTGGAATATAGTACGAACAACTTTTTCTTTCATACCTGAAGATAAAGTTACCCATGCATGCTCACGAAGAAAGGTACTTTCAGTAAGCTGGTCTATGTCTATATTGCTTTGCCATTCTATTTCAGTTTTGAAACCTGCGTCTATGACTAACTTTTTACATTTTTTATACCCTTCCACTATGTCTAGTCCGCAAATAATAGGTGATTCGTAATTATCTATGTTGGATATGTTTGATTTTATCAAAGAGCCATCATCGCCATCTTGCCATTTATCCCTCTTTACACGAACAACAGACAAATCAGAAGTCATCGCTTATCACGGTTCCATTTAAGTAATCGCTCGAAAATAATAGACTGTGAAATCGCATCATTCAATGCGTTATGCTTCTCTTTATTCTCCGCTTTTAGCCATTCGGGTAGATTGCTGGAGGAGGTCTTGCTCCACGCTATACCTGCCGCACCCATAAAGTAAGCTTTAATATCAATTGCATTTATTCCAAAGGGATTAGAACCAGTATAAATATGAAAATACCAATTTATAAATTGCCAGTCGAACGGAGCATTAAAACCTACAAAAATCGGAATTTTATTGTTTGAAATACGCTCAATCCATTCAGCAAAGGATTTAAGAGCTGTTTCTGGCTCAAGTCCAGCGGATTTTAGATGGTCAAGATTAAAACCACTAATTTCAATTGCTTGTGGAACAAATGAATCGTTGATTGGTTTAATCTCAGAATAAAAGTTACTACTGGTATCGCCGACTACACACGCCCCGAGCGAGAGCATGCTATATTTACATGGAATTGGACCAGAGGCTTCTATGTCTACTGATATGTAGATCTCGCTTGTATTGTTAACATTCTGTTTAGGTGATTTCATAGCACATCCTTATACCTTATGACCGACGGACGATTAAAATTCCTTTCAAAGTAATCCTTGAGTTTTTTGGCAGTTAATTCTATTTGCTCTTTAGTGTCCCAAAAGCAACATTCGTACATTTTGGCATCAAATGGTAGTATAGTATCTTTCTTTGCAGTAAGTATTACCTTTGAAGGTCTACCAAGAGCATATCCAAGTTCAATTAAGCAATTTGGTCTTAATCCTGTCAAATCTACAACCACTAAGGCAGCCTTGTGCAAATTCTCGAAAATTTCAACGTTCATCCATGCATCATTTGGTTTTTGAATCCCCATCTCTTTTATTGAATATCCATTTTCTTTCATTAAGGGATCTACAACTTGCCGAAAGAAATTTTCCACTTCCTTATATTCTGCTTCATATGTTGACAACAGTCTAACATAAAAAGCCATAGGAGGAGTTATGTTATCGATCAACTTTGTTATTCCCTCAGTTACATCTTTAAAGGGCCTTACTCCATTATCAGTTTTTATATTTAGGAATAGCTCGCCGGCCGATATAGGTTTTTCCAAACTAATAAATGAATCATATCTTGCCAACATTTTCTTGAATAATTTTGATCCACCGCCATTGCCATCTCCTTTGCTTGAACCAAGATCAAGATCTAGTGGAATAATTGGTTTGAACTGCCGATTATATTCCTCTGCAAGGTGTTCTACTCCCTCCCCACCACTTATTATTATTAATATATCTCCTAGTTCTGACATTCTGATTCTCCTAATAGCCCCTGATGACCAACCCTCCTCCAAGAATTCTATTTGAAGGGCTCCCCTTTCCATTAGAGATCTCCAAAGATTTAGTTTAACTGGAGGTATTGAAGTTATAAAATCTTGCTTCACCACGGTGACTATTGGTTTTCTTGAACAATTTTTGAACTCCTGACCGTTTTCTATAATATAGTTGTTTATTTCAGACATTACTGTCCAATCAAATATTAATGGGACATCAGAACCGTTTGTTGTTTTGTGATCTTCCTTGCCAACTTGTATTAAAAACCTTGCTCCTCTTCTTAGAAGCTTATTGACCATTGACCTAATCAATCCGTGCCCATATTCAATTAGCTTTGATTCTGTATTAACAGAGGCGCTACCAGATATGTGAACAATTTTTCCGTCTAATTTCAACCATTAACCTCCTTTTCTTCATGTTGTGTTTCTTTAGTTTTCATATCTTCCCTCACATTTTATTAATCTTGAGATATTTAAGTTAATGGATTAAGTATAGATGCCCAACCAAACAGCATCATAAATTGCACTAGACAGATCTTCATGTATATTGGTATTATTTGTTTTAAACATTGTGAGATTATTGTTTTTCCTATCGTTAACATAAATCACTATAGGCTTATTTATGGCGGTACCATATCCAACTTCAAACAATGTACCAGGATCCATTCCATCTAATACTGCAAATACGGCATTAGACGATTTTAGGCCCTCCAAATCTCTAAATGCAATATTACCTGTATTTCCAACTCCCACATCATGCATAGGTGAAAAGACTGTTGCTCCTAAATTTGTAAGTGCACTTTTGCATAAGTCGACCAACCAACGCTCTGATACTGTAAAGAAAGGAGCAGCTAGATAAACTGTTGATGATTGGCCTGAGATCGGCACTTCAGCATTTGGAGCGGTAACATTTTTATTACCACTTATAACCTGCAAAGGTCCGTTCATTACCCATTCTGCAGTTGCCTTTGATGCGTTCTCAGCTGCAATCTTGGGTGTAGTACGCATTTCAGCCCAATAAAAAGCAAAAACGCTGCTAAAAATGTCCCCTGATCCTATTGGGTTCACTCTCTTAGTACGATATGCAGGAACTCGTTGCAAACCACAAGAATCTAAAACTACAGCACCAAGAGCTCCACACTTAACAACAGCTATTTCCGCATCGTATTTATCTCGCAATTTTTCTGCAAGAGTTTCCATGTCTAAATTTTCTTCCACACCCAAAAGTCGTGTGACTTCCCACTTGTTAGCAACTATTGCAAGATGATCCGCAGACCATAATATCCTCCCATCTATTTTGGATAACCCTTGTGGATCAACAACTAAATGATGTGCGCTTACTTTTATATTGGCTTCTACCATTGCGAAGCAAAGGATATTGTTAGCTGAAGCCTCAATTGTTGAGATAGTATTGGTCTTGAGACCATAAATTCTAGGCGAACTGAGAGGAGTATCATAAATAAATTCAATTTCGTTTCTCCGGTCTTTGATTTCGATTTTAAAATTAAAAGTCTTGGCTAATGACGCAATATTCTCCTTCAGTTCCGGTTCCACCATTCCAACTAAACTTAGATCTTCGCATCCTTTAGAGACAGCAACCGCTGACCTCATTGCCGATCCATATAGATTATCAGATTGAGGGTCGATACAGATTTCCCGATAAATACCACCTATTATTTTCAAATTTCTCACACCCTAAATTCTATTTATCTACACCACTGTCACACTCATGATAAACCAATATTGTTAAACCAATCATCTACTGAGAATTTGTAGTCAGCCCTAGCTAACCCATCACTTCTGCGTTTTAGCTCTCTTGAAACATTTTCCCGTTCCGCGCTACCAGAATCGCCGAGATAATCATCAACGTACTGGGACTGACCTGATATCTCTTTAATAGGCTTTCTTACCATTTCAGATGCCTTCAAGAAAAAATATTCCAGCATAGCCTTTTTAGTTTGTTCTCCTTGATAACCTTGAAAAATTTCTACAGCTAATGCCTCTACATGATATCCTTTCATGTCTGGATTTATCCCCGTTCCAATAACTGCCCCTTTCACGATTTTAATCACTGGGATAACGTTCCCATTTAAACTTTTGTTAGTTTCAGTAAGCTGTTTAGCAAATTTCTCAGGATTTATAACCCCAGACCAGCTATCCTGATCACCTGATGGGATTCGTAAACCTTTATCGTTCCTAAGTGCTAGCAAAATTTGTAAATCTGGCACATTTTCGTAGGTTATTTTTAATGATAGATTACCTCTTTCAACTTTTGCCCTGTTTCCGAGTTTCTCTTGAAGAAGCGTTTTTAACTCATCATTGAGGTGTTTTGGGGATTCCCCAGAAAACTCGGGCGAATTTAGTATGAACAAGCAGTCAACATCACTCAGACCATCAATGTAAGTATGCTTTTTCCACGAGCCCCCACGCCTTATATCTATAGAAGTCTCCAGATATTTGGACAACAATTCTTTAATTTCACTTAATCTTTCATTGACGAGTTCAGTATCTTTTTCATTATAGCTTGATAATGCTTCCTTGAGCCTCACATTTACCTCCGTTTCGAATTCTAATCTCTTAGTGTTCTCAAGTGCACTATCAATTTCACTTTGTACTTTTTCATCTGTCATCGGCCCTCCAGAAGACCAACTTGAATTCCCTATAGGGGTTCCACCACCCATTTTATTTATCCACCCTGTCTTTATTATAGACATACCGCATTGCCACACTTCTTTCTATACAGGACGGACATTTTCCGCAGGGCTTATCCGTGCCAATTTGACAACTATAAGTACTTTCGATCGGAACGTTATGCAACTTGGAATAAGTGATAATCTCATCCTTTGTCATTTCAAATAACGGAAAATCTAGTTGAACAGCACCTTCCGAATATCCACTAATAAGCTTTTTCATCGTGTTTATAAAATTTTCGTTGCAGTCATAATACGAGGATCCTTTGTGTATTCCGGCAGATATGATTCCCGAGTAAGATTGACTCGCTATTATAACTGAAAGAATTAGAAATGCATTTCTCCCAGTTATCTCCCATTTTCCAGTATATGTTGCTCCGGTGAATCTAAGTAACGTCAATGAAGTATTATAGTGCTCACTAACAATTTGTGCATGTTTATATTCAATATCATTTGCTGCATGCCCGTAATGAATAAAGTATGCTCTCGTGTCAAAGCCATTTTCTAAATAGTATGCTAGAACTGCCGTAGAATCTATTCCACCACTTAAAAGTAAACTAACCTGGCCATTCCGCATTAGATCCCATCTCTCTTATTATGGGCTATAATCAATGGAGATTATTAAATTTTCCTAGTACTAGTTCCATTCACATTCAATGCTTGGCTTAGCCGTATAAAATATCCTATTTGTGCTCAGAAGTCCGTATAAACCCTTGAAAACTAAGGTCTACATTTTTCATCTTTATTCAGATCAACAATGGCTTCGTTGAAAAAAAGTGGATATTTTACTATTATTAGTTTATATTTAGGATATGGTATATCAAAAGAACTAAGGTACTTTAATATGATAATTACGGACTATAGTTCGTGTGCGAGTAAGAATACCCTAAAAGTCGAATAAAGATATGTAATGGAGACGTAACGTTGCCGAAAAAAACCTCAAGCGAAATTTATTTTTTTTGAAATAACTAAAGCAGAAAAAGTCGGTTTGAATTCTGAGCTTGAGCATTTTTATTATTCTGTTAAATGGATATTCAACAATTTATCAGACCTCAGAATGTAATTGTCAGCTTTAAAAATAAAGACTCTAATTGTGATTGACTATCTAAAATAAATAAAAAAATATGCGCCCAAACATCATTTGAACGAAGAAATGAGAGATGAATTCCATTCCGGAATCAAGAGCATCGGTTCACGGTACATGGAGATAAGCATATTCAGATCATGTCACAGAGATCGATGAAAAATTAAAAGCACAGGAATTCCTTCATATCATTGTAAATTCATACTGAGTGCTGCAAAAATGTGCTGTCAAGAAATACTATTTCCTGTCTCCTCAATTTGATTTTGCTGGAGGGAATAATGTGCTCGAAGCGAGCCCTAAATCAAAAGAGTGGTGAATTGAGAAGCAAGACTGGGTGAATTTTGATTGGAAGCAAAACATGGGGTCATGTGCTCGGCGTGCAGGTGATTGGAGGGCACATAGTAATAGGCGAAGGCACAAAGAGATGTAATTGAAGTCTGGGGTGAATTTGAGCTGAAACATACTAAAAGGCATTAAAATCTGGAGGCACATGATGTTCATACTGACCACAACTAACTCCGGACTTGTGAACATATTCTAATCGTACTATATAGCTTTGAGGTCACCATCGAAATTCTTGAGAACGAATAGGTTATGAAGCAACTGGAAAAAAGTGAGATAGATGTTCAACGCGAAGAGTCCATTCCATAAGAGAATTTCTCAAAGAACTTTTACCATATCTTTTGATTTTAACTGCTTTGAAGCGAGTAATAGATCTAAAGTTAGGTTAATAAAATTTAAGTTTGAATAAATTCTACTTTATTTATAAAATGTCCGGCTTTTGGCAATGAAAATAACGGTATGTTTACAAACAATAATTTTGCATTTAACCTGGAAACAACCTCGATTTGTAGTCCCTTTTAAGAAAAAGCGTTTCTTTTATTGCTCTTGAACACTGACCTATTATTGCCAGGATTCTTATGAACAGTTTCTTAGACGATCTTATTAGAAGAGAGAGGAGGTTATAGCTGGGTAATTCCGATCCAGTAAAGGTAACAACATGATAAGTGCCTTATCATACAAGAGAGGGAACGGGGGTCACTATAAATTCATCGAATAAGAAACCGATGAAATGGAAGACTTTGAAATCCTGCGGCAACTAAAGGACAATCTGCATTCATTTCTAACCTGCTTGGGAATAAAACGGTGAAAGATAATCTATGGGGGAGGTATCGCTATGATACTAGGGTCCTAGGCTCAGTTACTAATTTTGGATATTTTTTTGTGGATGAGGGTATTTCTGCTGATTTTGTTGAGTTTTTGGACTCATGGCCCGAATAGATTTGACTTCTATTAGATATACTTTCGCAATCCCATGACGAGGATACAGGTGCTCTTCTGGTAAGGCGGTTTAGTAATTCCGGATTGAAGGAGAAAATCAAGACGGTACAACAAAGCATAGATAAGAATCTCATTTTGGTTCTTATTTTTTCTAACGAATGGAAAGGATACATGCTTATAGACTTAAAGGCAGATATGAGTGTGATTCAAAGGTGTGATTGGAGATCTGATCCACTTTTACAAGGCTTATATCTCAATACGACATCCACCAAGCTTCTTCCGAAGAAAACTTCGAAGTGACAGGCCTCCAAACTTTGTTTTAATATAATAATATAAAATTAAATAGCTTTGGCAAATGTAAAATATTGCATCTATGGCTATTTTAATATTAACCAATATATAATTCAAGAAATTGTATATCACTAAACTTTTGAGACTATGCCGTGAGCCGGGATTGAACCAGCGACCTCCAGATCTTCAGTCTGGCGCTCTCCCAACTGAGCTATCACGGCTGTAGTACGGGAATACTGTCACTTTATTTAAATCTTTAAGGGATTTTATG
>JAKBRR010000056.1 GCA_021845325.1 Thermoplasmata archaeon | reverse complement strand
TTTTGAGACTATTGGCAATAGAGACAGATAAGTAATACTCTGGTCCATAGCCTAACGGATGAAAACTTTTTGTGACCCGAGAATAATCCTTTGTTGCTTTTTTGATACCAGCTACTACGTAGTCAACAACATTTTGCTTTGAAACATTTGCCATAAAATCAAACAACATGGTAGTATATAATAATACTGATATAATATAGATTAAACATTAGATTCTGAGATTAATAACCGGACATGATCTATTATCCTTAAACTGTCTCAATCAAATATATTATCTTATGTTGTTTGGAAAACCAATGATTAAAACATGTCAATATGCACATTTTGTCATGTCATGGTTTCAGTTTGAATGATTTATTTATATACTCTCGCTGAGCAAGGAAAGAGATCTCTTAACTTACCAATCACAAACCTATTTAAAGAGTTTAATAATGTCATGTTATGGCTTTTCCTGTTCCGAAGAACATGATGATCCAGTCAAGTGGAAGATCTCTCTCAATAGATTTTTTTTCGGATGAGGAAGTTCATAAGATCTTTCAAGAGATCTCTGAAAAGATAAACAATGATAAAAGAAGATCAGACAAGCACAAGAGGTACTTTCTCCTGGTTCAATTCCTCTATAGAACTGGAGGAAGGATTGATGAAGTTCTCCTGGTAAAGCCATCTGATGTAAATCTGGCCACAAATTCGATTAAGTTGAAGACGCTCAAGCAAGGAAAGGACAATAAGACGGGCATTCAGAAAGTGAAATACAGGATCATTCCACTTCATGGTGACTTGCGTGATGCTTATATGCAATATCTTATTGAGGAGAATATGAGCCAAAAATCCGAGGATCCTTTATTCCCGATGAGGAGACAGGTTGTTGATGTTTATTTCAAAAAGATGCAGGAAAAGCTAGGGTTTAAGATCCATGCCCATAAATTCAGGCACACCTTCGCAGTTAAGGCCATAATGGACCAGGTGCCATTGAATATATTGCAGCAATGGTTGGGACATTCATCTGTGTTCACCACAAGCATTTATACCCAGATAACAGGAATGGATACTTCTGAGTTCATGGGAAGGGTGAGGTGAGGGAATGTTTCCAGAGATGCACCCTAAAGTTAATGGCATAACTCCGAGTTTAGTTTATATTGGATTTTTATCAAACTGTGATGATTCCATACTGATGTACCAACTTGCAAATGGTTTTATTACGAAAAAACTTGAACACAACGAAGGAAATGATATGCTGAAATCTTTATCAAATAGCAAGAATGAGAACCCCTCACAAGATATTTTTAGTAGTGCCAAGAAGATTTACAAAAAGAGACCTAAGTTGATACATGGAAGTGATATCCAAATCACTCAGGATGATTTGAAAGAGGCAAGACATCTCTTAGGAGAAGCTATAAAGCTGTATATCAGGATGGGGCTTACAAAAGCCGAACTCATAAAGACGTTTAATTCAACCAAACAGCCCCCCATAAAAATTAAAGAAAAAGCAAAGCCTGAAAAGGAGGATGAATAACATAAGTAATGTAGAACTTTTTGTTGCGATTGGTACAATTCTATTAGCAATTGCTGCCTTCTTTTAGATTTATTTTACGGAACACAGAAAAGAGGTGCTAAGACCAAAATTGATCATATTTCCAGATTTCAAGTCGACTGAAAATCCAACTACGGAAATTAAAGTGCCGACTGAAATAGTTTTTTGCGTTTATAACGTAGGAAAAACTGTTGCTTTAAATTGTCATGCAACATTATAAATTTTTCAAATTAAAGACAGAATTAAAATGGGCGATAAAATAAAAATAACAATGAATTGGCCATGGGAGATCAATTATGTCGATACTGAATTGAGCTCTTCTTCCATATTTTTCAAAACAAAAACTGAAAACGCGATAAACATTAGTCCCTCACAAAAAGTAGTCATGAAAAACCTCACAATAGAAAATATTTACACCCTATTTGCAAAATCGATTAAAATTAGAACTGAATCCTCTGAGGGTAATTCGATGGAAATACCACCAGGTGAATATATGATAAATATTGAGGTTTATGCAGAAAATATAAAAACGGCAGCTATGTACCCAATACAATTAACCTGGACGGGGCATGCATTTGATATAAGAACTGAAGAAGTTAATCGTGGGATGGATTTCAGAAATGACACTGAAATTAAATTAAGGACTGAGAAATACGAAGATTTAATAAACATACGAAAGTCGTTTCTATATAAAAAATAAAATTCCTTAGTTAATTATCTAAAATAAGGTATGTCAACTGGCATATAAGAGAATTATGAATGGGGAATTAGAGTGGAATAGTCAATTGATCTACTGGCAGCAGACCACACAGCTGCTTTCATAGTTTTTTCGTGCTTTGTTCCATACACAAATAAGTCTCTTCTGTTTAGAGTGGTATAAATTTCTGCTAATATTCCTAAGCCTTTTGAGGAGATAAGGAAAGACTCTATGGGGTTTATAAGTTGAGTATAGCCCCATAATTGACCCAGGTCTTTTAGTGTAAGAAGTGCATCTTTTACCTCAACAAAAACCAGTTCCTCGCGATTTTTATCCTTTAGAATTCCAATAATATCGATCTTTATGTTGAGTAAATAAGCTCTGCTAAGTCTTATGCCATATTCCCTAAGCATATTTTCTAAAGTGTGGGTAGACGACTTATAGGTTGTCTCAACCTGATATTTAGGGTATTTCTCTCTCAAATATCTATTCAGCCATTCTTCTATTGCGGGATAAAGGTCATTTTCACTCATTGATCTCACTCCTTATATCCTAGTTCCTCAGCAATCTGCTTCCATGAGTCGTAATGCTTACCCCTAATTTCTATTGGTATTGATATATCATCTTCCATTGGATGATGTGGCCTAATCTTGGTGATTCCCTTCGTTTGCCAATAAAATCTGTGATGAGATCCCTTTAATGATGTACCATGTCTGTGACTTCTTTCATCCCAATTCTTCTTGTTTTCAATCGCTAATTCCTCTAATCTCTCTTCTTTGTGTTTAATTCTAAAACCCACTGAATAAAACTCTTCTGCAAAAATCTTTATCTGATGCTCTTTTTTCCAAAAATACTTATTTCCTTGGTTATATTTCGTTACATTTGAGTCTCTAAAGTTTGGGTGCGCCCAGTCGATGTCCTGAACTGGGATATCTATGCGTTTAAGAAGGTTGGCAATATCTACCACCAACATCCAGTTATCTGGTATCTCAATATAGACTCTATTGCCTGATGGATCACCGTATGCAGCATTGCTTGACCTTATGTGCGCAGTAACATCGGCGAGCCCCTTCAAAAATTCTTTTATTAGATCACTTGGATACGTAAACACTTCCTGTGGGATTCTCATATCTTTGTAAGACGGCATATTGCCAATCAGTTTAAGGATCTCCATGGTTACCATATCTGAGTCGCCCTTAGTGAAACTTAACAGGGTTTTGTGTTTAAAAGAACTGGTCTGGATCCTTGTAGCGATAAAAGGATCAAGAATTTCTTTTATATTCAAAATGCTGGCCTGCACATAAAGTGATGCTTCTTTTCCGTTTATCCTGAGACTCTTATGTGGTAATTCTATAATAAATTGCGTGTTGCCATCATTTTTTCTTACGACCTTTCCTTTACCTATTATCATTCCCATAAGGTAGCAGAGCTGTGGCTCAGGAAACGTTCAATCACCCTCTGTTTTGTTCTTTTGAAATATCAATATGTATTCATGTACTTTGTTGACAACAAATGAATATGGATAGCCTAAAGGTCTCATGCTGTTATACTCTTTCTGTCTATCCCAGATTATAATATCCTTAAATTTGAAGCCAATATTCCTCATGAATGAAGAAATATCGGAATGGTATGGAAAGAAATCCCCACCTTTCCTGATATCCATTACTATAACCACGCAGTAGCCACCATCTTTTAGTGCAGAATGAACCTTTGTGAATACTTGGGACAGTTTCACAAGGAATTTTTCATAATCAGTAATGTTACCTAAATCTTCAGAACTGTCTGAATAATTAGTGATATTTTTTCTGTCAGCACTCCTTTTTCTATTTAATATATCCCAATAGGGTGGAGATGTAACACAAAGGTTAACGCTGCCTTTTTCCACAAATGTATCAAGTTCTACTGAATTTCCGTTATATAACTTCACAGTAAGCGAAGGGTTCGAAAGCCTTTCCAGGCTCAACAATTCTGTTCTTTTTTCTGCTTCCTTGAAGAACTTCTCTGATAGTTCTATACCTACTGAATTTCTGCCCTCAATTAGGGAAGCAATAACGGTCGAACCTGAACCCATGAATGGATCTAATACTTGTTCCCCAGGATTTGTTAGAATTCTTATCAGCCTCTGAGGCAGTTCAACAGGGTATGAAGCAGGATTGGAAACACCATTGTCAATTGGCCCTTTTTTAATATCTCTCCAGATACTGAAAGAATATTTTAGCCAGTCGCTTCCACTCAATGTGTTAAGTTTTTGTTTTGCCATCTAATTTCACCATATACTTTTTCTGGATAATGTTTTATTCATAACCATCTCTATCACATTGCGCTGGTCTTCTGTGACTCCGTATAATTTATAAACTATTTTGTCAATTTCGTCTAAAATTGATTTATAATTCCTGGTGTCCTTATCGATATTCATAGCCAAATTGATTAAACTTGATGTTTCCTCTCTTTTTGTGTCCCATATTAGAGGTAACTGTCGTAAATAATAACCGTCCACGTGCATTGTTAGCTTAGACCCTGAGAAAACATACTGTGAAAGGAAAAAGTTCATTAATTTTGAATTCAGGAGTGCATAAACATAAGCCAGTTTATCTTGATTTTCTATGACTATATTCGATACAGTTTCTGCAGTGGGTATCCCTTGCATATCAAAATATGAAATTAAACCAGATTCGGATGAATAAATGTTCTGTGTAACAATCTTAGGCTTTTTTAGCTCTGACAAAGGCGATATTTTGATCGAAGAATCATTTGTGATTGTAAGATTCTTGAGAGTCAGTTTCGATATATCTTTACCTCTTATGAAGGCATTATCTGGCAGGTTGCTGTTCTTGATATAAGGTATCTTCTTAAGATCTGTTTTACCTAGTGATATCCCCCTAAATACAGCTATTTCTGATGCGTCCAATAATTTCTCCTTTCTGTTAATAAGTTCATTAACTAACAAATATGACTCATTGTTTGGCATTGTTGGCAGAGTCTTCGTTAAATTGAAGTAGGTTTGTTTCACTTTGAAAGAATTTTCAGACTGGTATGGTGGCTCTCTTGAAATAGTTGAGAATTCAATGGATGAATTCTTTCTTGGCTTCTTATTTTTAACGAAGAGAATTATCTGTTCGCCCCTCACATCTTTGAACTTTATACCAATTTCAACAATTTTAAGTACGGTGAAATTCTCCATTAGATACGATCTAAATTCTTTGTATCTGCCGACATAAAGAAGTGTCTTTGGTAATACAAATGCAAGAATTCCATCCTTCCTTAAAATTTCAAGTCCCTTAAGGATGAAGTTTATAGGGATATTTTTGGATTTTTTTGCAATTTCACGGTGTGTACTATTCATAAATGTTGGTAACTTCTTATTTTGAATATTCAGATTAAATGGTGGGTTGCCAATTATAAAGTGAAATCCACCACTTTCTATAATTTTGGAGAATTCAGTGCTATTCCGGTGCTTATTTGCTGATTCGAATATAAAATCATCATTAATGAAGTGATTTAGAATTTCCCCTTTATCAGGACAACCCGATAAATTGGAAATTGCGTTAACTGTAAAGTCTATAGCTCTTTTGTCTATATCTATCCCGTATATTTGTCCTAAATCATTCGGAATTCCAGTTAAACTTTGGAAGTATAATGGGAATATGAATGACCCACATCCACACGATGGATCAAGAATGTATGAGTTTCTATCGATGTCCAAATTTTCCAAAATATATTTTACTACGTGAATATCAGTGTAATAAGCTCCAAGGTCTTTCTTTTTGATACCCAGTGATAAAGGAAGCTTCTCAACATTGGCAAAGTAACTTTTAAGCGTTAAATCTTCGACAAAGTTATTCATTTTATTCCCTTTTATGTGGAGAGTTAGCCAGCTTATTGAGACTTACCAATTTAGTATTCGCGTATTTCTTCACTTTCACTTTACCAGAAGCCGATAGTATATCAACATATTTGCCTACTGTATTTTTCGATAGTGATGTCTTCTCAGATATTTGCGTTATGTATAATGCTTCACTTTCCAGTGCTTTAAGAATTTTCTCGGTAATATCAATATTAACCATATCAGATAAGACTGTATATCCATTATTATATTTAAACCTATTCGACTTATAAAAATATCTTACAAATAAGTCATATATATTTTGTCAAGTGTAACATGTCATTACATTTTAATACATATCTAAACTTTTTTTAAGTATTTAAGAACTTTTTAGTTGAATTTTCATTTTTTCATTATTTTTCCAATGGGCAACCTATTTGTACGATAACCGCAATATTTCCCTATGATGTCTACGTTTCCCTACTATGGTGGAAGGTTTAACCAGCTGCACAAGATAATGGAAGTGCTTTCAGAGCATAAGGAATCCTTTGATGTAGTGGTTGATGTATTCGGTGGTTCTGGTAAGGTTCTTCTGAATATACCTGAAGAGTGGAGAAAGGTGAAGGTATACAATGATATCCACAAAGATCTTTATACGACATTCAAGGTACTCCAGGATTCTAGGAAGAGAGCCAAGCTAACGAGGAAACTACACCTTGCTTTCCCTCATGGGACTATATTCCAGGAACTAAAGGAATCAGATCCGACTGATGATGTGGAAATTGCCTTCAAAACAATATATCTACATACATTTTCATTCGCTGGAGCTGGAATGAATTTTAAGCGGTTTTACAGGAAAGCAAACGTTCCACCACTAAAGACAGAAAGCTTTGTGCATATCAAGAAGTGGGTTGTGGAGAACATGGATTTCCGGAAGATCCTTAACAGGTACAACAGGGAGAGAGTCCTGTTATATCTTGATCCTCCTAGCCTGAGAGGTGGACAGATATACCAGTACAGTTTTACAATGGATCAGTTCCAGGACCTCAAGGATATGATGGATAAACACCAGGGAAGCTACCTTCTCAATTTATCCATGACAGATCCTGAGATGTTTGGAATTTTTGGCCAGCCTGATCTGGTGACTGAACACAACCGACCAACAACATTAAAACAACCAGGAAGGAGTAATGAGTGGGAATGCGGCTACTGGTGGAGATTCAACTAATGTTTAGTTTAGATTCACAGTAATAATTATTACTGCTATTTAGTTGACTAACAGTGGTAGAGTTAACACTTAAAGCAAAAAAAGATTTAGTCAGGGAAATACTTTTAAAGGACCCAGTTTTTTTCAGTCCAAGTAAATTGGAGTTCAATATTTTTAGGTATACTTCATTTTTTGCAGTCTATGCTTTCTTAATACAGATTGTATTAGCAACTTCCGAATACTTTGCTGCTGGTATTCATTACAATATTTACGATATTATATTATTATTTATGATCCTTTTAGCCACGTTCATATTTATAATTCTTTATATTGAATATAATTTTATTATTAAAAAATCAGCTTTTGAGAGGATAATTTATATCAAAAATTTTACATGTAAAAATTGCGATTTCTTTTCATTTTCAAGTGTTGAATCGATTGTTCATTTTCTATCAAGAAAGACTCACACGGCGATTGAACATATTTATATTATGAGGCAGGACAAATCAAAGGAATCTATCTCGGCTAAATATCTAAGGGAACTTAGTAAAGGAGTGAATAAAGAAAGGAATTTTATTATAGAGCGCATCTTGGTGTTTATCGGAGGGGACTTTCTTCTATTTTTAATTTCGCTGTACTTTGGTTTGAGTACATATCTACTTTTGGCTGCAAATATTTTACTTGTTTTTGTGTTATCTATTGTAATGGTATTCGAACATATTAAGCGAGAAAAAGAAAATGAAACAGAAAATTTGATGGTTATGCAGTTGAAGATCAATCGTATATCCAAGAAAAACTTGAGTATGCCAGAAATTTCATTTGAACTGTTTGCATGTGGTAGCCTGTATTGGGAAAAGGTTCAAAAGATAAATCTCGATAAACCTATTTTTACTCCCAAGGGATTTTTATATATCATCGATGACATGAAATTTGATGATGATTCAGGGGACTTGAAAAAGGTAATTCTATACTAGTAAGAGAGTTTAACCCAAGAGGAAAATACAAAATAAATCTTTGAACTGTGAACACAGTAAAATAGGACAGTTTTACATTTTTTCATTTTATTTCTATTGCAAAACACTTAAGAAACATTGATTTAATTTACATTTTATGAAGAGAAATCCGTTCAGCAAGGAATACAACTCGGGAAGGAAGGATCAGTTCGACGTGGA
>JAKBRR010000055.1 GCA_021845325.1 Thermoplasmata archaeon | reverse complement strand
GGCATTCACACTAAATCCGATGTCTGTAAGTCTTCTGAAAAGGTATGATCCGGAAACACCAAGACCGCAAATGTTCATTGATAAGGGTAAAAGCTAAAGATTAAATTACATTTCTATGAGGGGCCATGGAAAATCCGGACAATTCTCATATAAAGGCATTTCTCATAAAATTTTCATACTTTGGAACCGATTTTGAAGGTTTTTCACTCAGTAATAGTAAGAGGAGTGTTGAAGCAGTTATCAACCGCTGTCTCTTAGAAAATAACATTTCAACAGTTCTGAAAACGTCCTCAAGAACGGACAAGTTTGTGTCTGCAATTTCAAATTGCATGTATATAGAATCAAAATTCAGCCCTTCCAAAATACTTGGAATATTAAATGCAGAGATTCCTGAAATGGTCTTTCATTCATGGGCAGAAGTTAAAAAAGGATTCAATCCCAGGCATACAGGCAGCAAATCTTATGTATATCTCATTAAGATCAATAAAGGAAAGAGGGAAGAATTAAAAAAAATATTGCTGAAATTCCAGGGTACACACGATTTCAGAAATTTTTGTAAAGTTGATACCAGAAACACAATCAGGACAATAGACCGCATCGAATTCACAGAAACGGAGGAATATCTCATGGTTACAATAACCGGGAAGAGCTTCATCTGGCAACAGATCAGGTTTATCATTGGCTATGCTATTGATCAAAGCGGCTCAGAAGGAGATCCATTTTCAAACAATGTAAAAAGACCTGTACCTGCCTTACCGCATTTACTCTTTTTAAAGGATATATTTTTTGAGGGCATTACGTTTAATGTAAATTTTCCGCGTCATAAAAAAAAGTTGGATTTCAGGAAAGATTTATCGTATTTTTCATACTATTTTTTCAGTGAACTTCAAAATGTAACAAAGTAAGGCAGGAATCGTGAATCACTTTTTCTCATTTTTACGGTTCTTTTCCATAAGTTCCTTTAACCTGCCAAGCTCCAGCTTATCCAGCTCAGCCCACCTGCTTTCAAGGTGTGTCAGCAATTCATCCATTTCAGTGTTGATAATCTTTCTTTTAATCTGCCTTTCCGTGTTCCAGTGAATCCTGTGGGCTTCCTCACGGAATCTTCTCTGATCTCTTGATGGCATTGAGGGATTTGCATGAGGAGTTGCAGCTCTCAATTGAGATTCAAGTTTTTCTCTTTCCTCTTTTATTTCCTGCCGTTTAATATTAATAAATTCCTCTTTGTCCTTAACTTCAAGAAGTAATTTTTCAACTTTTTGAATCATATCTTCTAAATATTTCTTGCTTTCCTTATATTCCAGAGCATCTAAAACGCTTTTTTCAAGAAATTCTTCATCTGATTGATCTGGTTCTTTAATGGTATCTATAAGGTTGCGAAGTTTTCCCTTAAATTTAAAATTTGAAGAGGATTTATCAGGATCCTCTACTTGGTTCAATCTTATCACTTTCCTGTTTAACTCTCCGATCTTTGTGCTGCATCCTTGTACCCAAGACAGTTGGCGTATTGCACATCCTCATCTGGTATCTTGATGAGAAAACCGGGAGCCAGTTCTTCGAGTTTATCACCTATGAGTGATGCTCCTCCTCCCACAGGTATAATGGCAACGAGCCTGTCTAGATCAGCTCTTAAATTTGCTCTCAAACTATCAAGAACCTTAGAAGTCAACTGGTTAAGTATAGGTTCAGCAACCTGTGGTCCCCCAAATCTCTTCTGTTTAAACGTTACAACCCGGGACAATGCTTCTCTGGCAATATCCGTTGGTATAACGAAACCGGTTTCTTTGGCAATAAGTCTCCCTAATTGTGAAACTGCATCTCCAATACCACTCTCGATACTGAAACAGAGGTCCACAACAGGTTCCATATTCTTAAGGTTAACAGTCAAAACATCAGTAGTTCTTGATCCAATATCTACCACCACACCAAATCCAGGTTGTTTTTCAATCATTCCTTTTGAAAGCAGATATAGGGCAGCCCCAACACCCTGTGGTCTCATTATCATTCTCTTTATTGTGACATTTCTGATTTCGCCAGACGAAGACTCTAATTTTAAGGTCTTTCCCTCAAGATATTCCTTTGACGCCAGAAGTTCCTGATTAAATCTTCCCAGCGGGGTTCCACTTCCAATTACCAGATCAACAGGTTCACCGTTTCTTCCCACTCCTGCCAGCCAAATGGCCGCGCCAATGAGCGGTAACGAATCATCATGCGCCAATCTTCCATCGCCGAGTGGCTCTCTTATATTAGAACCAGCAGCATCCTCACCAAAAATGAACGATTCTCCCCCATTGATCCTCAAAACTGTCATAGATCCACCGATACCCCACTGCTCAACCATATACGGGGACCATCTTGAAGGGAATTTTATTTTTTCATTATTGTTGCTTACAACTTTCGTATCTCCATAACCAAGGTCAATTCCTATAATTTCTGATACCATCACATTTCACCCTTTACATTGATCAAATGACCAATGCAATGATATACAATAGCATACACTATTATTATATCTTTTGATCTGAATGGTTTGCATGTTCAATTTCGCATTGATTAAAATAGATGTTATATATGGTAAATATTAAGAAAAAAAACAGACTTATTAACAAAACAAGGCGTGTCGTTAGAATATTTTTTTTATGAAAAGGTTTAACTCTCATAGTAAAATTAACACTAATGGTAGATCTGTTGAGGGAATCACTATCTGGAAAACTTGCTGTAGTGAACGGAGTCGGTGCTGGTCAGGGAATGTCAACCATCAGAGCATTTATAAATTGTGGGGCAAAAGTTGCAATAATTTCCAGGTCCGGCGACACGCACGGACTAACAGAAACATCTCAAATCAGAGCATTCAAATGCGATTCATCAGATCCCGGTCAGATAAAGGAGACTGCTAAGAAAATTTCTACAGAAATGGGTGACCCGGATTTTTTAATAAATAATATTGGAAAATGGTCTGGTGGAGATGACCTTGAGAATGAAGAAGCCTTCCTGGAAATGCTGAAATTTAACACTGCTTCACAATATAATGCAATATACGCTTTCCTTCCTTTTATGAAAAACAAAGGGGGTGCCATAGTAAACATTGGGGCGTCAGAGGCACTGAGGGGAGCAAGTAGCGTTTCATATTCAGCGTCAAAGTATGCAATCGAGGAAATAACAAAGGTTCTGGCATCGAGACTGAAGAAATACAACATACGGGTAAATTCTATAAAGCCTGGCAGCGTCATAAAAGAAGACACCTTCTTTAACGTTTTTCCATTCAAATTCGCGGAGATTTCCGAGGATAAGGTTCTTCAGCCACTTGAGGTGGCATATATTTCTCTTTTCCTTTGCAGTAAATTAGCGCAGTCAATAACAGGACAATCGATTACAGCTGATCGGGGTGCAAGCCTTTGAACAGCAGAAATTTATTGTAAACCGTATGAAATATTCAGGCAAACATTCTTTTAAGAAATTGCAATGCTAAACCATGGGCTTTGAAAACGAATCAACGTTCGTGAGAATGGCAAAAAAAGGAAACCAGCAGGAATTCAACAGAATGTATGAGGACGCATTAAAAGACGTAACCAAATTCCTGGGGCAGGAGTATCCGAACATAATAGGGAAAAACGTAATGGAAAAAGAAAAGATCCATGAGGTTAGCCCAATAGATGGAACCACTATTGGAACTTTTCAGTCTGCTACAAAGGAATCGGTGGATTCCGCTTTGAATATGCTGAAGGGATCATACAGGAAGTGGTTTTCACTGGGTTACGTGAAAAGATCACAAATTTTTATGAGAGCTGCAGATGAACTGAGCAGGAGAAAATTTGAATTATCAGCAATCCTGGCCTATGAGAATGGTAAGACAAGAGCAGAAGCAGTTGCCGACCTTGATGAAGGTATAGATTTTCTCAGATACTATTCCCTTAATCTCATAGAAAATCAGGGATTTATAAGATTCACTGGAAAAGGGTATGATAATGAGGAGAGCCAGAGTGTAATGAAGCCTTATGGTATTTTCGCTGTAATTGCTCCCTTTAATTTCTATGCAATTACTGTGGGCATGGTATGCGGTCCTCTCATAACGGGAAATTCTGTTATATTTAAACCCTCAAGCAACCTTCTTATTTCATCACATATCTTTGCCAATATACTGTATGAAGCCGGCGTTCCAAAGGAGGTACTGGCATTTGTATCAGGGAAAGGAAGTGTCATTGGCCCATATATAGTATCCAATAAACATGTATCCGGGGTTCTCTTTACAGGATCAAGGGACGCTGGAATGGACATATTTAGAAGAGCCAACGAGGCTCATCCAAAGGTTGTGATAACTGAAATGGGAGGAAAGGATGCAATAATAGTAACAGATAAGGCTAACATTCAAAGGGCAGTAAACGGGGTTTATAGGGCATCATTTGGTTATTCAGGCCAGAAGTGCAGTGCATGTTCAATCGCATATATTCAAAGCGGAATATATGATAAATTTAAGGATCAACTGCTGGAAATGGTAAAAAAGACAATTCCGGGGGACCCAAGAATTGCTGAAACATATCTGGGGCCGGTCATAAATGAAGAAGCTCTAAACAAATATAAAAAATCAATGGAGATTATCAGGAAGGAATCCAAAGTGATCGCTGGAGGAAACGTACTCGACAAAAAAGGATTCTACGTGGAGCCAACCTTAGTGGAGAACCCCGAAGATGATTCATATGTGATAAAGAATGAACTGTTTCTTCCAGTTCTGGCAATAAAGAAAGTTAATTCACTCAAGGAAGCAGTTGAAAAGGTTAACGCATCAGATTATGGTTTAACCGGGGGAATATTCACTGAGGATAGTGATGAAATCCAGTATTATTTTGAAAATGCTGAGGTTGGAGTTCTTTATGCTAATAGGGAAAGGGGAGGATCAACCGGGGCAATGGTAGGTTCACAGCCATTTGTCGGCTGGAAACTGAGTGGAATAAGCGGAAAAGGAACAGGTTCTTTCTATTATCTGCAGCAATTCCTCAGGGAGCAGTCTCAAACGATTGCTCACTGATAATTTCTTTTACCTCTTTCCAATTTTTTCTATTGTTAAAATCTATTTTAAGTGCTCTGCATAGTTTTTTCCCAATTTCTTCCTTTGCCTTATTAATTGGCAGTAAGTCCATGGGAGATATTTCTTTACAAGAAGTCATTATATCCGGATTAAACCCGCATGGGTTTATTCTTTGAAAACCGGTCATATCATTAATATAATTCAGTGCAGACCCGTGAAGGGTGGCATTTCCTTTCAAAGCTATACCGGTGGAGCATATCTTTTTGTTGTCAGTCCATATGCCTGTTTCCTGTCCCAATCTGCTCTCACCGTGAATATCCAGTTCAGTCATGAATTCTATGAGTTCATTATGGATTACACCTATGAGAGTCCTGGCATTCAAATTAAGAACCTTTAAATTTAAAATAAAATATGAAACGATTTGTCCCGGATTGTGGTAGGTTATACCCCCTCCTCTCTCAACCATACGTATATTCTGGCCAATGGTAACAAGTCCCTTATCCTTATGGATACCACATGTATATACATCTTTATGTTCAAGAATAAGGATTGCACCTTCAAGTGCATCCTCGTTGACCATTTCATTCAGTTTTCTTTGAACTATTAAGGCATCGTCATAATCGACGATGTCTTCTATCAAAACAAAACCCTTCATTTAAGGTCAGATTCCAGTCTTGCCTTCAGATCGTAGAATCTATTCCAAAGCTTCTCTGGAAATCTCTCTCCAAAGGACTCAAAAAATGGTTTTACCTGATCAAGTTCATTGAGGAAGCCCTTCGAGTCTACCTTCAGCAATTCCTGAATCTTTTCAGCCGTTATCTCTTTCCCGTAATTAAACTGAGAGAGATCAGGAACATACCCGATAGGGGTTTTCGTCACTTTTGTGACTTTATTCTTCGCCCTGCCCAGAACCCACTCGACAGCATGCATATTGTATGTATATCCGGGCCACATGAATTTGCCATTTCCATCCTTTCTGAACCAGTTAACATTGAATACCAGGGGAAGATTTTTGACCCTTTCTTTGAAAGAAAGATGGTAGTTAAAATAATCCGCCATGTTGTATGCCATAAATGGTCTCATTGCCATGGGATCATTTCTAAGTACCCCTACTTTACCTGTTGATGCTGCGGTTGTTTCCACTCTTTGCATTGCCCCTACAAGCACACCATCTTCCCAGTCAAAGGACTGGTAAATCAATGGCAGAAGGTCACTCCTTCTCCCTCCGTAAAGAAAAGCAGAAACCGGTACGCCATGAGGGTTATCATATTCCTTTGAAAGCCGTGGATATTGTACTATTGGGGTTGTGAATCTCGAGTTTGGATGAGCTACGGGGCTCTTCCCATCCCATGGCTTACCCTGCCAGTCTATGAGATTTTCCGGGGGATCACATTTGCCTTCCCAGAATGGAACACCGTTCTGATCAATTCCAACATTTGTAAAAATAGTATTCTGTTTTATTGCAGCCATTGCGTTTGGATTTGTCTTTTCACTGGTATGGGGTATTACACCAAAAAATCCATTTTCAGGGTTAATTCCTCTCAGATGCCCGTCGTATACATTCATCCAGGTTATATCATCACTCATGAGATAAGTACTCCACCCATCTCTCCTGTAATCTTCCGGTGGTTCAAGCATTGCAAGATTTGTCTTTCCGCTGGAACTTGGAAAAGCACCTGTGATATATGTTATTTCTCCATCGGGTGATTTTATTCCAATCAGCATCATGTGCTCAGCAAGCCAGCCGTTTGCCTTAGACTCAAACGAGGCAATTCTCAGGGCATGGCATTTTTTGCTTAGAAGGGCATTTCCGCCATAGTTTGTGTTGATACTTGCAATTAGGCCATCTCCATTATTCTCATATGGAAAATGCATAATGTATCTCTGGTCCGGGTCAAGATTTCCTGTTGCATGAAGGCCAATCACACACTTTCCACTTTTTCCGATTTCGTCAATTGCCGACTTACCGATTCTTGTGATTATTGCCAGATTCAGCACCACATAAGGACTATCAGTAAGTTGTATTCCTCCTCTGGCATATGGTGAATCAAATGGTCCCAGCCAGTAAGGTACAATATACAGTTTCTTACCTTTCATTGAACCTTCGTAGAGCTTAAGAATCTTCCTTATGGCTTCTTCACTGTTCATCCAGTTGTTTGTTGGGCCAACATCATCTGGGCCCCCCGTTGTGCAGACATATGTATCCTTTTCACTGCGTGCCACATCTTTTGGGGAACTTCTGTGCAAAAAAGAATTCTTATAGTGCTCAGGATTCAATTCAATCAGGAGATTTTGAGATATGAGGATTTTTTCCATGGCTTTCATTTGTGATCCTTCTCCAGTTACAAATTCAAATGAAGTTGCACCTGTCATTGCCATGAAATCTGATACATATGATACAATTCTGTTTCCCAATTCCTGATTTTTCTTATATATCCTCCTTATAGAATCGTCTTCTGAAATTTCCTTCACAATTTTCCTGAGCAGATCGCTGGAAATATTTTCTTTTTCATAATTGAGCATGAAATCACACTTCTTAATTGAAAATTATTCATTATATAAAGATATTCGGTGAATTTTTGTATTTATTTTCAAAGTGCCTTCATTCTTTTAAAAGAATTGATTTCATCATATAGCGAAAGTATTGAAAATCTATCAAATTTATATAGTATAAGGCACATAGGGGCAATTGAACATGCCAAAGTCCAAGGATATAAACCTGAAGGAAATAGCTGTATTATCTAAAATAAGTCATGGTGAGAAGAGTATTGCCAAAATTTCCAGAGAACTATCCATAACAATTCAGGGCGTAAGGTATTACGTTCAAAATTTTTTGGAAAGTGGTTTTATCACGGAGAAAGTTGAGATTACAAGTTCAGGTATAGAATTCCTCAGGAAGAATCTGGAATGGATTAAAAATTTCCTTATGGACGATATTGACGATCTATATTCAGGAACAAGATGGGAAGCGATCAGCGATGGTCAAATTTCAAAAGGTGACACCGTCTCTCTTTACATGAAAGAAGGTTATCTTTATGCAAAATCCGGCAGCTCCGGAACGGCAAATGCCATTGCCAGAACCTATGCAAAGCCAGGTGATATTGTTTTGCTTACAAATTTGGACGGGATTATTTCAATAACACCCGGGAGCATCAGGATTTATTATATCCCGGAGGACAAAGTGGTGCAGCTAAATCAACTGGTCAGTTCAATGAGGGAAATCATTAAGGTGGCACAGGGTGCACTTATCGGTATAATCGGTGAATCTTCCAGAGCACTGTTAAATCAATCGGAAATACAGCCTATGGCCGAGTTTTCTGCGTTGGAAGCCGCCTTTGAAGCAGCAGTCAGGGGTAAGGATGCCATTGTTGTAGTATCTGAATTCAGAATGGGTTTCCTTTTTGAATCGCTAAGGCACTTGAAACTAAAATATAAGGATGTAAAGATAGAGATAATCTCTCTATAAGCGGCTAAAAAGCCTGATTTTATTTATTTTTGTTGCATTTCAGTTATTTACATATATAAAATTATAAATATACTTAACTGAATATGTAGATATGTATGAATGTATACCATTACTATTTTAATTGTCATATTAAAATGATATTCCATTAGGAAATAAAATATTTAAATAATAAAAAATTATTATCCTTTTAGAGGAATGGGATAAAAATGGAGGACGATGAAAGTGGCCGTGGGCGTACACATACTTTCGGATATGTATGGAGTAAGCCCAAATCTAATTGAGAGAAAGG
>JAKBRR010000054.1 GCA_021845325.1 Thermoplasmata archaeon | reverse complement strand
CAAGATCAAAAAAGGCTATCGCTATTACAATGGTCGTCGTAATAGTAGCTTCTTGGATTCTCATTTCCTCTATAAACAATCTTCAGCCAATTCAATCCGGACTCAATGGTCCGACAAGCGGACCCGGATCTACAAGCTCTGGAACAGGCTCTGGAAATGGAATATCAGGTACAGGCGGTCCAGGCACCGGTAACATTTTCAATTTTCCAAATCTGAACTTTAATTTCAATCTTCCAAGCCTTAATTTTGGGTCTCTACCTATCCCTAATTTGCCAACATTCAATATTCCTTTTATTCATTTTCAGCTACCAAATTTTAATCTGAACATATTTGGCAGCCCACATACAAATAAGCTACCTCCAAGGAATAAAACTGGTGGATCAAACTCAGGAGCCGGACAAAAATCTACAAGCAGCAATCCAATAAACCCGATTATTATTAATGAATTTATTATTTTGATTATTGTAGGGATACTTGCATTTGTTATGGCAGTATGGCTGATCTTAAGAGTCAAGAGAGGAGGATTTTTTGAAAGGACTGCAAAAGTCCCAAAGATTAAGTATGGAGATCAGGACTACTCTTTATCTGATTTATATGTGGAACCTCAACGGGAAGAGGAGAATTTAAGGAATAAGCAGGAAGATAAACCATTTGAACCATACTATTTCAATCAACATGAAGCTATGATGACCGGTTGGGGGGGAAAAGGTATAATAAGGCCTATGATAGCTGAGGACCTGCCACTTTCATGGGCATTGAATTCGCCATTGGGTATTGCTACTGACCAGGAAACAAAAATGGAAATAAATGGTGCAGAGATTGTAAAAACTGATGGTGACCATACCTACATAAGTTTGAAAAAGGGGTGCACAGAGCTTTCTGCTAAACACTCAATGCAGACTGATAGAAAACTGATTCGTGGTGTACAATATAATGATGATATCAAGGATGTTTTTAGACTTAATATGAAAGACTATCTCAGCCAGGAAAATCAATCCATGACATTCCGGGAAATAATTAAAAATGATGAAAACCTTAAGAAAATTTTAAGGCAGAAAGATGAATTTAAAATCGCGCTCTCCGCATTTGAGAAGATTTTTTACGGGGCAAAGGAAGCAGACAGGAAGGTTTATGAGGCTTTTTTGAGAGGACTTATGCGCGGTATTTATAAACCAAAGATATTCACCTGCGGAGATAATTCATGAATGAAACGGTAAATCTAAAACCAATAAACACCAGGTATGGTGTTTCGATCTTAATACTGATCGTTATAGCAATCCTTTCACAATTCACTGGATTGACATTGTTTACTTACATAGCCATAGCATTTATCGCACTCCTTGGAATTAGATATTTTGGAATCATTCTCGGTATGTTGGGTTTTGGATTAATTTCAAAAATTGTAAAATTATTTCTGGCCTATGCAGCTTTTGCCTTTGTAATTGAATTTATTTTGCTGGCATACGCCTATCTTTTTGTTTCTGCGTTGGACCCTGCTTATTCTCTGTTTCCATTTTTCACTCTTACATTGTGGCCTCTCATGCTAATGCTTGCAAATCAGAATGATTTGCTGGAATCCACGCCGTTCATATCAGAATTTTTAAAGAAAATCGCAACATTTTTTCTATTTTTATCAGTTTCTTTATTTTCTTATTATTATTCCTATGCCAGTTTAGATCTCGTTGTACTTTACCCTTCTTTCCTCTATCTTGCAATTGCGAGCCTTATCTTCTCATTCTTTCCAATTTTATCCAACTCTTCTAATAGTTTTAACAGAAATATGGGGGAATACATATCCTCCAGGTATATTAAATGGGATATTGCCGCATTTATCCTCGGTTTCTTTCAGGGAATTATAGCAGTTCCTAAACCGGCTTCGGAGAATTCTGATATCTTAATTATTCTGCTCTTCCTCATCGTAATTGCAGTAGTCGCAGGAATTTGGAGTACATACAAGGCAGCAGCGGAAAATATTGTATATTCGCAACTGGGGTTCTATGAAAAATTCAAGAAACGCGACAATGTTATAAGTGATATCGGGGTTGATTATATGTCCAAAGCAATTGATGAGTTCGTTGCAACGGGAAGGAAAGATAAATTAATATTATCAATTACTTCCTATCTTACGAAGCTCAACAATTCCGAAATGAAAGTAGAGGAATACTTAAAGGGCATACTTAACTATAAAAACAGAAATTTGAACGGTTATGGAATTACAAGTAGGAATGCAATTATACGGAACGAGATAAAACAAAGGAATTTGCTTGTAAGAGCCATGATTTTAACTATAAAAAGGAGCATAGGTGATGAAAATGCAGAAAAACAATGAAAGTAATGAGGCTATACATAAGGCCGATGAACAGTTGGAAAGGATGATGGATGAAATACAGAAATATTATGTTGGAGACAGAGAGATAATTTCAAAAATTGTATCATCTGTGCTTGCCTCTGGTCATGTTCTCCTTGAAGATAATCCAGGAATAGGGAAGACCTTTGTGGCAAAATTAATATCAAGGATATTAGGCATATCTTACAAGAGAATTCAGTTCACCCCTGATCTTTTGCCCAGCGATATTCTGGGAACAAAGGTTTATAGACCAGCTAAGGGTGAATTTGAACTTGTAAAGGGCCCAATATTTTGTAATTTGCTTCTGGCAGATGAAATAAACAGAGCACCACCTAAAACACAATCAGCACTTCTTGAAGCAATGGAGGAGAAACAGGTGACAATAGAGGGGGAAACCATACCGTTGCCTAAACCTTTTATCGTCATCGCGACTCAGAATCCTATTGAATTTGAGGGAACATATCCACTCCCGGAGGCACAGATGGATAGATTTATGATGAGATTGTCTTTTGGATACCCCACAGACGACTCTCAAATCTTGAAGAGAAGAATATCATGGACAAACGATGATCCAAGCTCTAAGGCTGAGGAAATATTCTCTCCAGAATCATTAATTGAGATTCAGAATCTTGTTGAAAAGCTAATCGGTGTTGATGATAAGGTAATCACTTACATTTCTAGTTTTGGAGAGATCAGAAAGGACCCAAGAGTTCTTGCCGGGCCCAGTCCAAGAGGATTAATTTCACTTTTAAGAATTTCAAGAGCAATGGCGCTATTAGATGGGAGAGATTTTGTCATACCGGACGATGTGAAGCTTCTTGCAAAGGAATGTCTTTCACACAGAATCGTTCTTAAACCGGATCAGGTAATGGAGGATATTCCGGCATCTAGGATAATAGAAGATTTCATGAAAAGAGAACCTGTACCTAAGTGATCCTATTTGATAAAAGAATGGAGCAAGCAGCTTATCACAATAGTTCTATTGGCTGGATTCGTTGCCATATTTGCACTTTTAGCCACTGAAAAGACCATTATTCTGGGCATATTCTTTCCAATAATCTTTGTATTTATTATAATTTATACTGTAAAAGATGAGGACATTTCACTCACATTTGATATACCAAGCAGAATGAAGGTTGGAGACGAGGCCCTTTTTCGGGTTAAAATAAAATCAACCGGTGGGTTTGGACTCTTCAACATATCCCTTCCTACGTTCAAAGAAATGGAGATAGTGGAAGGTTCAAACGTATGCCTCATGTTCAAAAGTATAAAGGAGAGATCAAAAGAAGTTACATATAAGATCAGGGCAACAAGAAGAGGAATATTTGATCTTACAGATTCCGATATTACATATATACCTGTTATAGGCATGGTAAGAAAAAAGAAAGTAACTGTGAAAACGTCAAGAAGCATTGAGGTTATCCCGGCAATTTCAATGTTAAAGAAATCACAGTTTCAATTCAGAAGTAAGGTTATTAAACCTCGAATTGCGATTTCCAGACTAGGACCGCCTTCAACAGACTTTGAATCAATAAGGGATTACATTCCCGGTGATCCTTATAAAACCATAAACTGGAAGGCTACTGCAAGGAGAAATTCCCAGGAAAAGCTACTCGTTAATATTTACGAAAGAGAGGGCATGAAAACTTTTATTTTTATCCTGGACCGGGGGAATAACATGCTCATGGGAACCACTAGCCAGAATCCACTTGAATATTCCATTCCGTTGATTCTATCAGGTGCAAAATATCTGACATCAAAGGGGTCAAACGTTGGTTTTTGGGAGACAAGGGCATTCACCGAAGCAAAAGCTCCATACATCCAGCCATCATCCGGTGGAGATACATATAACAAACTCCAGAGAATTTTGATTCGGGTGGAAGCTGTGAAGGGTAAGAATATAAAATATAAGCCGGATAAGGCACTTTCACACATCATAGCTGAAACGTTACCTCAGGTAATGTTTATTACCAGTCTGAACAGCACAAATTACCCCTCAATTGCAGAATTTGCATCTGCCTTAATTGCCGCTGGTGCCAGGGTGACTCTCATGGATATTTTAACTCAGGGTATATCTGCAAAATTCAGAAGAGAGGAGCTATCAGCTCTATTCCAGAGGAAGATAATCAAAGATGCAAAGAGTGAAATTTACAAGGTATTTCCATCCAGGTGTTCAATAATTTCGTGGGAACCGGCACAGGAAAGTATAGGTATAGCAGCTTCAAGGCTTGCCATGCTTGCGGGGTGGTAATCTGAGATATCATCTTTCATTTACAATAGGCCTGGTCCTGTTCCTGATTTATTCTATGTTGATATTTCTCATTTCAACCACGTTCATAGCATATATATTTGTTATTTTTTCACTGATTGTTTTTTTCATAGGAATCCTATTGGCTAATAGCCATAGATCAAGTGGAATAGAACCAAAAAACAGGTTTAAATTCATAGCAATTCTTCTGCCATTCATCCCCATAGTTCTTTCACGCGGATACATAGGTTCACATCTGACCGCCCTATATGCGTTTAATAATGCAGATACGGTTTTTATTGCTCTTATATTTCCCATAGCTGAATTTTCCGTAGTAATGCTTTCCAACTTTGAATCTGCATCATTTATCGGAAAAATGTCATCAACGGGTGGTTATGATATTGAGGACATGGAGAATGAATTGGGCAGGTTCACAAGGACAATCTTCCTGATTGCATTAGTGGCATTCATACTTGGTTATCTTTCCTATATAGCAATTCTCATCTTGCCTACATTTAACATTGGTCTTATTCCTGCAATTATTGTTTTCTTCGCAGTATATGCCATATTGATGAGAAACGCCATTAAAAAGACGGAGCAGCAGTAGTTATGCTACACCTTTAAGCTCAAGTGAAATTTCCCTTTGAACTTGCTTGAATATTTCTGACGGGGTATATTTCTCCTTTGCCTTTAGGATCATTTCATAGAGCATTTCAGGATTATTTTGTATATTTACGAACATTTGAATTCTCTTTTTAACTGCTTCAATCGCCCTCTCTAGCATTAGAGAATTCGCCTGATAGACTTTCAAATCAACCTTTCCTGTTGAAATTTTCCCTTCCCGGACGCTCAGCATTACCACCTCTCCCTCAATATTCTGAATCGGGATGTGGTTTTGCAAAGAGTATAGATAAGAATAAAGGGATATCTGTTCGTAGTACTTATCAAGGTCTCCCGCCTCTTTGCTTGTCTTGAAGTCCACTATTCTGGTTTTTTCTATTCCATCCTGCATAAAAGTATATCCGGCATCTATTTTTCCCATGATTGTCAGGTCGGTTTTAATGTCAGGGAATAGATCCATGACATTACATTGAACAGTCCCTTCGGATAAAATCCATTTAACACCCGTAAGACTGTTTACATCTGCATAGTATTTTAAAAAGTTATTCCAGCTTTTTGTTTCAAGATCACTGTTTAGAAGGCCGGGAATCTCATTGTTTGTAAGAAAATCTTCTATTATTTTATGAGTATTTGTACCAAGTTGAAGTGCTGTGCTAAAATCTGAAATCGCAAGGATATATCTGGAAACGAACGATGGTAATTCATCAAGTGATCCTATCATGGAAAAGCTCAGCCTTTTCAACCTGTTTATCTTCTTTTGAATAAATTCCATGAGCCACCTGTCTAAATTTTCCATGGGAGACGCGGAATCTTTTTCGCTTATCTTTTTTCGACTTATTGTTTCAAATTCTGGTGATTCCGAATCTAGCTTAGTCAAAATGCACTTACCATCTATTTTATATCTATCTGATTCTTTTGACTTTGTTAAGATCCATAGGCTTTTCCGGGTTCTTGTGAGAGCCACAAAATCAATCCTGTTTTCTTCCTCTTTCCGATCATCAGGATCGTAATGCTGTTCCTTGGTTCGCAGTATGCTGTTCATTACAAGATCCATTCCACTGGGATCCCCCCATGATTTTCTTGATGGGACATATATAACGTGATCAAATTCCCTTCCCTTTGATTTATGAACTGTGCTTATCGTTATTCTTTTCTCAATTTCGTCTTCAACACTCTCGTCTGAATTTTCCTGTTTTAAGAAGGATATGAGATCCTGCTTGCCTCCATTAACCTTTTCGAAGAATTCAGGAATTGCATTGGAAAGCTCCTTTGCAGCCAGGAAAAAATTCCCTCCTTTCTCAATTGACTTTGGTATAATATATTCTGTAAATAATTTCTGAAGCATTCCCATATTTTCTGAATATTTTCTTCTCATTGATGAAAATGGTTCCGGTAAATACTCATCAAATTCGTTTTTGAATTGAATAGTATCAACTGTTTTAATCGCATCACGTAAAGATACTCCTGAATATTCTGTATATAATGCCTTTATTACATCATTTTTTTCTGTGGACAGAATTCCCATGATGAAGGTTGTAATGACCCTTTTTTCTGTTTCAAGTGTTGTTACAATCGACCCTGAACCATGGTCGATTTGCATGTTTTTCATAAACTCGCTTACTTTAAGAGCCTGATAGTTGCTTCTCACAATTATTCCTATGCGTTCATCCTTTGAAATTGCTTTCAGAATGTTTCTCACAGCCAGAGCTGCAGTTTCTTCCGGATTATCGGATAAAGTAATTCTGACTTCACCTTCTATCCCCTCCTTCATGCTTTCCATTACCTGTAACTCTGAAATATCCTGCTCAATGTTCAATCTGCTGAAGAAAGAGATTACATAATCTACCACATTGCCTGGAAGTCTGAAAGTGTGCATCATGATTTCTTTTTCAAAGTCTCTATGGTTTCTAAAGGCATTGAAACTTTCAACGTTTCCTCCCTGAAAACCGAATATGGCCTGCTTTGAATCTCCAACCGCGAATATGTTTTTCCCTGAAAGCTTTATAATCTGGCTTTCCAGAGCGCTGATATCCTGCACTTCATCAACAAGAATATGATCATAAGGTGGAGATTTCATCTTTTTAAGTATATCCCGTGCGAGAATGAGAATGTCCTGATAATCAAGCAATCTGTTTTTTTTGTAAGTTTCATAGTCTCTAAAGACCAGAAGAAACTTATCAAGGAGTGCCTTTGCTTCTTCTAATGATATTTTCACTGAACCCTCTTGATTTTCATACATTTCTGAAAGAATACTTAGAGACTCTGAATCTGATACTTCGTCTGGAAGTATACCAAAACTTTTTATCAGTTTGATCGCATTTATCACTTTACCTGTTGTTAAAATATAGCTGTTCACTTCTCTGTATAGCGATTCTTCCGTTCCAGTGGTGACATCTCTGGAAACAATGGACTTTGTTATAAAGTAACGAGCAAGTCTCTCTGATATTATGTCCGGGTTCATATCGAATTGTCTGAGCAAACCGATACAGTAACTGTGGAAAGTTTCTATATCCGGAAGAGAACCTGCGTAATTTTTTTCAGACATTTTTTTGGAGATTCTATCTTCCATCTCTGTTCTGGCCTTAACTGTAAAAGTAACACATAGTATTTTTTCTGGTCGAACACCCAGTCCTATTAACTTAACCACTTCCTCTGAAAGTCTTTCTGTTTTCCCAGCCCCCGGATTTGCGATTAAAATTTTATGACGATTAGAAGTAGTTTGCATATTACTCTAATATGAATAACTAATTATTTTTTTCACTGTATCAGAATACCTTATTTTAAAAATAAATTTGTGAATGGATAAATAACTTATTTGTTCATCATAACCAGAATGCCGCCTATGAGTATTAATACAAATCCAGCAATCTCAATATTTACAAAGGTAATCATTCCTGCTATTGCAATGACTATCATTGATGTATACCCTATTTTCTTGTCTCTTCTTGAGAATTCTGTTCCAAGAAGCGCGATCAGAGCAAATATAATTAATGGGACAGCACCGGCTGAGGGAAATGTCCCAAATATTTTTAAATACTTACTTATTGAGCTTAAGACCAATTCCAGGACAGCAATAATTATAAGGAATATTCCTCCTACAAATCCAAATTCGTATGAAAGTTTTAGTTTGTTCACGTTACTTGTCATATAGATTTTGATTAAATACTTTGTCTTAAAGGGCGAATAACAATATAATATCTATTTTACCATTTCCAAGAGCTATTCTTCGTTCTCAATGTGAAAATATTGGAAAGTAAACCTTTAAAATTTTCTTAACAATTTGTGCATTTATCTGGTTGACAGGAGTAAAACAGATCAGAAAGCATATTCAATTATTCTTGCTTTTATGCTTAAAGTAGCACGTCTTAGCTCAAGACCATAGCATTCGGGCATTATAAAGTTCAAACCTGTAAAGATTCAGTCTTGAGCATTTAAAGATGAAAGGTCAATGCAAATTGTGAACCAAAAAGTTATATCAGGTTCGTCATCGTTTATTTAATTCTGTAGCTTGTGCCTCTCCAGTCTATGTGGGTTGATTTCGCTCCCTTAAATATGTTGTAAAGGTAAATGAATGGGAGCAGAAGGCTGATTGGAATTAGCCATGCTGAATTCCTGGGATCCCTCAACCCAGAGTTTACA
>JAKBRR010000053.1 GCA_021845325.1 Thermoplasmata archaeon | reverse complement strand
TTGCAGTCAAGTACATATCATCAGCAGCAACCTTCTTTAAGCAACCACCGCATTGTTCACATTTTCCACCTATTCCATAAGGAGTAAACTCATGACAGCCTTCGCATCTAAGCCAATCTTCAAAAATGGCTGGATGGAATATGACCGCATCAGGGTTCAGGAAGTATTTCTGCATTCCGCTCACGTCGAATAACCGAGGAACCTTCTCTCCATTGACTTCAGTTGATTTTATTAGGCTTCTCCTAAAGTTTTTGACTTGATCCTCGGTCAGTTCTACTAACCCTAAATCGAAAAGTTCCTTGGGGATCAATTCATTCATTTTTAGACCCTCACCCTCTTTTTTCGGGAACCCAGTCGGATAAGTTGTACTCTTTCGGGATAGCTGCCGATCTATATCACTTATATTATCTTTGTCAAAAGCTCTTTCGTCCAGGCAATTCTGTATTATGTGAAGCAATAAACCCTTTAAAATATCTGCATCAATAGTTTTGTTTTGCTCCTTAATCGCAGAGAACACTTTATTAGAAGGTTCTAAATACGCTATGAGTAACGCCCTTATTGAATAATTTTTATTTCCAAGCAATCTTAATAAATCTCTGTTAAACTGACCCGGACGACAAGAATTCATTCGTTCATAGAAATCTCTGTCATAAAGCAAATCTTCCACTGATTCCCCATACTCAGATGCAACTTCTTCCAGTGAATTTTTAGCCGCTTCAAATTGACTCCTAGACCCCACATGATTATCAACAGAATCCTCATCATCGAAGAATCCTACATTATACCTTTTTGAAAGTAACAAGAAAATTGGATATAATGAAATTAAACTATTACTAGGAGCAGTTCTTATAATATCAACTACCATCTCCCTAAATGAGTCCAATTCTACAGATCTCTGCAAGTCCCTAGCCAACCTTGCAGCCTTTTGTCTCCCATCCGAAAAGCAAAGAACCTTTCTCCCCTGATTTGGCATATTCGTTTTATTTGGATCAGTGGGTTGAATCATGAAAAGTTCTTTAGTAATATTTGCAAAGGGTGCTTCTCCTTTCGTTTCAAGATCCATTATGGGGGCTACGTTGCTTGAGCCCCTCCTTTTCTTTCCGCAAGCTGGACACCTTTTCCAGCTCCAAAGTGAACTCGAATTACTTTTACCTCGTTCTATGGTCTCTTTTGGTATCCACACCGGTATAAAATCACTATCTTCATTCTTACTCTGGTCTTTGATAATATGACCAGTATATATGTTAAGAAAACTCTTTTGAGTTTTATCGAAAAGAGAGATTGTTCCTTTTTTGCCATTATCAGGGTCTTTACGGGGTTCCTCCATTAGGATGTGCAACTCATCATAACCTTCTATATCCGCATTGTTACTATTAAGCTTCCCAGTCTGAATTTCATCCCATAGGAAAACCACATCCAGCATTGCATCTGTCGATTTTCTGTACCCTTTGATATACGCGGCCCCACAATCCCTATCTGTCAAAAGTTCGAATACACGTCCACCACAGTCGCATTGTATTCTTGGTTCAAGATACATTTTACCTAACAGTTTTTGGTGTTCATTCTTAGTTCTTTTTACGGTGCAATTTGGATTTATACATATGTATATTTTAGGGAGTCCCTTAAATATAATATGGATCCTTACGGGGAGCAATTTTTCACCATCTTTTAATGTGGATTTACTAGCGAGAAGTAAAAGATTTAGTGTTGCTCTCTCTGAATCTATAGCATCAGCACTTGGAAACAGAGATTTGCTAAGTTTGTTAAGAGATTCTGGGTTTCCCGTTATCTTACTATATATAACTCGAAAGAGAGTCTCATTCATAAGCTTTTCACCCAGTTTACTAGCAAACTCTTTGCTCTCCGGATTGACATCGAATTTCCAATTAACTTTCTCAAGAATATCAAGTATTACTTCTTTATCACTATTTTTTTTACTATTAAGAGACTCGATTCCTAAGCTATTGGAGAGTTCTGTTTGGGTGTTTAAAGAACTCCTCTCTCCGGTTATTACTTCAAAGCTATCTTTTTCCCGCCCAGTCAGGTTTGATCCAAATTCAGCCCCCTTTTCCTTGATGCTTTTTGAGTCTCCCAAAGATGCACTGCTTAAAATAAATCTTACCCTATCCTTGGTCACACCTAAATGATTCAGCAATCTTCTGATAAGCATTGCTACTTCAGCTCCTTGCGCTCCTCTGTAAAGGTGGGCTTCATCTATAACTAATAGTAATTGGTTTTTTTCATCCGCTTTAAGCCAATTTCGCGTTGTCTCAAAAAAAGGCTGTTCGATGGGGCGAAGTAACATGTATTCAAGCATAGAATAGTTAGTGATCAAAATGTCAGGAACTCCTCCATTTTCGTTCGGAAATAGCATTTCTTGTCTTGTATAAAGCTCGCTATCGCCTGATTGGGTGACATACCTTTCTTTCTGATTGTTTTTTCCAGAGAATCTTATTAAATCTTTGGATGGGATTCTACCTTTCTCATTCAATTCATTATATAAGTTGGAATTGTCATTTTTGAGCCTTACAAAATAGTCCATTATTGGTTTGATTTTGTAATTGTTCTTTTTTGCATCGTACAATCCATGATAAGGAGTTCTACTAGTATACATTCCAAACTGGATTGTTCTACCGAACATTTCCTTCATTGTATTTGCACCTGATTCGCTACCGAACAGTTTCCTCATTCTAGAAAGTTGGTCAGAGACTAAAGCATTCATTGGATATAGGACAATGGTCCTCATAGCTCTCATATTATTGGAAACTCCCCTTTTAGCCTCCTTGGCAAGCATCCCTATTAGTGAATATAGAAATATTTCAGTTTTTCCTGAACCAGTACCGGTAGATATTACTAAATTCTTATTCCTTGAAAAGAAACTTTCTAGTGATTTAAACTGATGTTCATAAGGTGGGAAGACCAATTCTTTATTTTGAAGTTCTTTCAATATGGTTTTTACACTAATTTCAACATCCATTTCTTCGAATGGCTTTCCAGGTTTATATTTAGGAGAGCCTTCTATCCAGGGTTCAGTAAAAACAGTTCCCTCTTCCATTAGCTTTCTACGCTCTTTGATCAACCTTTCGTTAGAAATGTGATATGTTGCCTCTAAATACTCAATATGCTTTTTGCTTAATGATCTGATTGCATCTGTCACCGATACCAAATCTATCCCCTCTCAATTTCAATCCATAATCCATTTAAAATCCCTTTAACTTCATCTAAAAAACTTGATGAAAAAGTAAAAGAAAAACTCTTATTACCCTCTTTTTTCCATATTCCTCCTAGTGCGTAGATTAATCTCATCTCTGCAGCAGGAGGTGAGAAATCCATGGTAAACTTGGCTTCCTCTTGATTTATACTCAAAATTGCACTTCTTCTAATATTAGAGATGCTGTCCATAGCCAAACAAACTCTTTTGTAAAATGTATTAGGAATGGGTATGGATAATTCTCTTGAACTTCTAGTTTCCAATTTCAACCTATATGTGTGATTATTCTCAAATGTTGTGCGCCAAAACGTTAATATTCTATCACCAAGCGCTACCTTAATTGGGTTTTTTCCAAACATGAATTCACCACTTTTGTTGTATCCAAGATAACCATAATCATACTGGCTATATACCCAATTCTCGCTTTCACTATTTGCGACCAGAAATTCTAAGAATTCTTCTGGTTCATTTTCAAAGTTATTTTTTTCCAAATAGTCGTTGATATCTAATTCAAAGATATACTGTGATTGACTTTCTTCGATGGTCCCTGGAATTATGCTACGGCTGATTCCATTTACAAAAACAGGTAGACCAATATCTACGAAGCTAAATGTGGGAAAACCAGAAATTAATAGCGAATGTGAAGAATTTATTTTAACATATTTAGTTAGTGAAGGAATAATATAACCATGGGATAATTTTACTATATCTTTTAAAAAGACCATGTTTTGTTTACCTTCACACTCAATCACCTCACTAATTTTACTGACTGCGTTAACATTAAAGTAATCTAGAAATGATCTTGTTTTCCGTATAGCCCAATTCTTTACTTGCATTATATGTATCGGCTTTAGTGTGTTTCTATTTTCTACCGACTGGAACAGGGATAATCTAACTCCTTCTGAAGCAATAGAATCGATTAGTTGCTCCTCGTTTCTAGGTAGTTTGTCTTCTGATATGCCAATAAATCTTGAAATAAATTTCTTTATTTCTGACTCTTCAATCATTTGCCTCACTTCCCTCTCTTAGACTCTTTAATACTTTCCTTACCATTTTTGGGGTTAATTTTTCTTGTAGTTTCTTATGCTGTGTGCCTGGTGGTGCATTACAGATTTTTCGAATTAAATCCCAACTGACTCTTGTTCGCGGCCTTATACCTAGAGAAATAATTCTCTCTGATATATCTTTAAAATCCATTTTTTTTGGAGTTTCAGACAGAATAATTCTCACAAACCCAAATCCTTTGAAATTCAATTTAAAAATAATAAAACCTTCTTCTGCCGAAATATCTATATAACTTGTTAAATCTGTAGTTTTTATAGAATTTTTGATAGGTAGACCATTTACATCTTTTAGAGCCTCCATTTCAATATCAAATGACCATTCTTCAGGATGAAATACATTGACTTTAGAAATTGAGGACTTTTTTAAATATATTGTTTTATTTTGCCAAGGGTACACGGTTGCAAATTTATCTTTGTTACTAATATAATTGATTCCAACTATATTTTTATCCATGTTAAGATCTATTTTTTCAAAGTTTTCGTTTTTAACAAAGAAATGAAGATAAACATGACTATCCACATGATGTATGGTTATCCTATAAGAGGCAAATGATGGAAATTGTATCCATTGATATCTGATATTACCTTTACCACTCTGTTCTATCTTTATTATTGAATCCCTTTTTTTTGGAACCGAAACTATTTCAAATTCTGGATCTAACCCTTTTCTGGGACGTATCGCTAGGAGTGCTTTTGAATTAGGTAAACCATATATTATATCGTCTCCCCATGGATCTGACAATCGTGGTTCTATGATATCAACTTCGAATGACTTTATTGGAACATTTAACATCTTTTCACCATGGTTGATTTTGCTTTTTATTTCGTCAATTTCTCTTTCTATGACAAATTTTCTACCGATTTTAAATATTGATTTTTCAATTTGTTCAGGCACAGTTTCAACGACCTCATAGAAAGAAGCGCCTTCTGATATTTTTTTGTAATTATCAATTTTCTCAAACGTGTTTATATTTCCCGTAAAAATATCACCTTTACTTATGCCCTTTGATGCCCATTTACCAGACAATGCCTCAAGGTTTTGTTTCGCCTCGAACTCCAGTTCATATTCTTCACAATCTGGATCTAGTTCTAATTTCACCAATGGTTCACTTGGGTGAAACTGTTTTTTATCAAATGACTTTAAAAGCCCTACACCCTTCATATTCAGTGTATTCAGAATAGAAAATATATCCTCTCTTTTATCCGTTAATTCCGAAAATGGATTGTGAAATAAAGCAACAACCTTTGCTATCCCAGTGTAATTGTCTGGTATGATAGCAATCCTAAGTGTGTGGCTCTCCTCATATTTCTCTATTGGAGATGTTCTCAAATCTTCCATCAACTGTTCAATTCCTAAAACTGTTCGCAAAGGACAATTCGGAGAATCCTCGTTCTGACTATAATGTGCAAAATACCAAGTTCTAATTTTACCGTGCCTAACTTGAAGGTAATCGTCGCATTCTATGCACCTATAGTATCGCTCTCTTTCATAGGCTTCATCTATAGAAACTATCATGTCACTGGGATCAAGAGCTATAGGTATCTTTGCGCTAGATTCCATTTAATCATCTCCTAAGTTAGACACACTTTTTGCGATGAGGTTTTTTATGGTCTCCTTGCTAAATTCCTTATACTCGGGTTTTCGCTCTGCTCTGCCATAAAGCCATCTTTCTTTAAAAAAATTATAAAGACTTTCCACGGGTAGATCAAATGTATCTAGTTTCTTTTCTTTTCCTAAGAGAAACTCTCTGAAGTTATTTGCTAGAGGAATGCCATAGATCTCTCGGTTAATACCATGTTTTAGAAGATCGCCCGAAAGTCCTAGTTCTTTTAAACCTATTCTTATCGTCCTTAGCTTCCAATTTGGACCTTGACCAAATTTGTACTTGGGATCCACTCCAGGCTGTTTTAGCGATAAATAAAATCTAATATCTTGAAATACCTCATTGGTAAAATGGAAGTGCCCCCATCCTTCAGTCGTACCAATTCTTTGGTATAACAAACGTTTTCTATAAACTACTCTGTCGTAAATTGAAGATTTCCCTAGTGCCGATCCAGTAGTAAGCAGGGCAAGTTCCGGATTTTTATAGACCCCTTCAATAATCGTTTTCTTACCGTTGTATTTACGCCTTATAATATCCCTAACTTCATTTGAAGTCGCAAGAAGTGATACTAATTTTCCACCTAAAAGTTGGTTATAGGGTGGCACTGAACCCAATATAAATATATCCATGACGTTATAGAGTCTCTTCTCTTTGTCTAAGCTATTCCACCCAATCCAATTATCTCTGCAACTAAGATTGAAAACAGGGTCCCCCAATGCAAATAATCCAATTAACTTCGTATTGCTGTCATCCCAAACGAGAAATCTGGTCCTTCTACCGAAGCCTGAGGACACTGGCACGCTCCAGAGAAGTGTTGCATATCGGAAAAGATCGTTTTGCCAAGTACCCGTTTTAACTTCTTCTATTCTAGGCCTTAAATTATCAATTTCAATTTCTAAACCATCTGCAAAATATCCAATAAGGGACGATTCCTTCTTCGACAATACTTTTATAAGTGATTGATATTTTTCTGACCTAGCAACTTGATGCAATTGTCTAATTTGATCTTTGTTATATTCTAGAGGTTTGCTTATTTTCTTATCAAAAAGCACAAATCCTTGTGCAAGAAGCTGTTTTTCTATATTGAAGCTAAGAATCCCCTGTGCCTTTTCCCGATTCAAATACCCATCTTCTCTAATTTTTAGAATACGCCCATTTTCCTTTCCAGCCTCCCTATCAAGAAAATTCTTAACACTGCCATGTTGAATCTGTTGTTGTATTTTCTCTTTCTGCTCAATAATTTGCTCAGTCACATCACGAGAGGATAGCATTTTATCGCTTTCCGTAATTATTCTAATTATATTCGGAACTATGGACTCTTCTTTTTTAATTTTAACTTGATCGTCAGTGATGAGACTATTTTTCTCAGAGATGCCATTTTTTGTTAAATTGCATAAAACTAAACTTTGTTCAGGGTTTTCAGTGTCAATATCTCCGTAAGTCTTGGTTTTCCCAACCTCGAGATGATTTCTCTGGTGTGCATTTGAATTTTTGTTGGTCAATTAAGCATTCATGTACTTATTTTATATAATACTTATCATATCATGTAGTGTGGAACACAATTCTAAGACCTGCCCATATTAAACAGATTGTGCCACACGTCTGTGCAGAACAGTACGTTATCTATTCTGTCATCCCTCTTCTGTGGTATATTCCAGCCAAGCATCTTCTTATCCGCTGCAAATCCAGATTCTGAATTGCTTCTCTGATGGTACTGTTCCAGGTATGGCATGGTATTCTCAACAAATTCTTTCATCGTATCCTTCCATTTCTGTGATCCATTGAGTGTCGCATTCTTCTTTGGTATTATGAAAACCTTCGTATTACCAAGCTTGTACATGTATGAAGGTGATAAATAATACCTGTCCAGACGGATGGAATCCATCTCTATTAGGATGAATGTGAGAAGATTCATGGCGCGATCATAAGATTCCCTCTCAGATTTCATGGATGATCCAATGGCAATGTACAATCTGGTTTCAATATCCATTATGGCGAATGAATATGCAAACAGTCGTTTCTTACGATCCTTTGCTTTATTCGTTTTGTCTTTCTCTTCCCTGTTTTCAGGGCTTTCCTTAGCGAGATCCTTCAGCTTCTGTGCATATGATTCGTAGTCTTTCTTCACCGTGAGGCCATTTCCTGTACCATCACCAGTTGCCCTGGAACTGGTTACCCTTTTTTCTTCAGTATTAGAACATGGATGTTGTGTACTGCAATAACGACCTCATCATCTGAATAGAGTCGTTCAATGGTTTTGTATGATGCATCTATGCCCGATATCATGGAGAATATCACAAGCATGTTTGCGAAAATCCTGTTAGACTCACAGACAAGCTGTTAGATCAATAACAGCTTGATCCTCTGTTCCAATGTGAGAGCATGCGGATGTCCTGTCCGCGGAGGTATGTGTATTGTAGATACTGCTTCATTCACCTGGAGATCGAGGTCCCTCATTGCTGTCTTTATTCTCAGTGCTAACTCCTTCTCATATGTTCTCCAGTCTCTCTCTTCCTTGGGATGTTCCAGCGCATACTTTTTTCCCATGAGACTGTCGATCTCCTCCAGTTTGTAGTGGATGCCACCACCGGTTACTCTCGACATTTCAATTGTACATGACATGCATGAATATAAGCATGTCTATAGACATGTTTATTACCACCTATGCATTAATCACATGTGAGCAGAAAAGTCTTCGTCCTCGACAATAAACTGTGTATAACAGATGATGAGATAGAGGGCATACTGGAAAGGACTGTGACAAAACAGGGCACATCAGCCAAGGCAGATGTGCCAAGGAGATATCTCGGGAAGAGGGTTTACGTCATAATTACGAAGTCAGAAGGGGAGAGGGAACAAGAATAGTGTCCCACACTCATGAGGAAAAGTATAGTAATATACTTAAGTTCGGATAGGCAATGCTTAGCAGAAATGACAGGAAACATAATATAGATCTGCCATAATCTACTTAGGTAGTTCAGAGGTCTGGTGGTGCCTTTGATAACTCT
>JAKBRR010000052.1 GCA_021845325.1 Thermoplasmata archaeon | reverse complement strand
TTCCGATCTTTGGCGTTTCCCACTGATTGGCAAATAATGCGGAAGTGGCCATTATAACGGTAATAATAATGAGGAGCCCATCCCGGTAAACCTTTATTTTTCTTCTGTTTTCATGATTATCCACTGCAAATGAGGGTTTGGATTCAGGAACATATTTCATGAAGATGAAAAACTCCACTATTGATCCACCTGCCGGTACAACAAAGAATAGCGCAGGTTGAAATATTGCAAAAACCCCAGACAGAACAAGGCCGACCCCTATCCCTGCGTTGCCCAGTATCCTCAATACAGTGAAAGCGTCCAGACGTCCTGATAGAGTGGAATTATCTGTAATGATTGCATTTATGACGACCCATTGTACAGAGCTGAGGATTCCTGTAGAAACAAATTCTACTATGATAAACCAGATATTTCCATTGTCTAATACGGAAACGAACAGAAGAAAATAGATTATCACAAGAGCTAGGGGGAGGATCAGACTTATAGAACGCCTGCCAACCCTGTCTATAAATCTACCGCCAGCAATATTTATTGGAAATGAAATGATGGATTGAACGAAGAAAATCGCTCCAATATCAATAAAACTCATATTTCTTATGGATGAAAGATATATCACAAGAAGTATCCATGTGGGATACCTGCCGAAGCCTCTGATAAAGTCTGCATAACCCATTGCCCTTATGACACTGGTTTGCGACCTTAATTTTCCAAGAATCATTGAACCTTTAATTCTGATCCAGGCTGATTCTCTCTGTAATTATTAACTATATCATTTGGCCAATTGAAAGAAATTAATAGGATGAGATAAATCACAATTGTTGAATGGCAGTATTTATGAAAGGGAGCTTGTTTCAATTCTTTCTGGGAAAAAGGAGTCTATAAAGAGGCTTGCCAGGAAACTGGATTATGAAAAAAGGGCTTCACTGGAGAGTCTTATAAAGTCTCCATTCTATGTTACCCGGTCAGCAGGGTCAAAGGGCGCTGATATAGTTGCAGTAAGATATGATATTTCTATGATAATTGAAGTTAAAAGTTCTTCAAGCGACAATTTGACATTTTCCTCTTCCAGTGGAAAAAATCAGGATCAGGCCCTTAAATTAAGTAAAATGTGTGAGGATGCCGGACTTTTTCTGATTTATGCGTTCAGACTAAAAAATGCCACAGACGATCCCTGGAGGATATTTTCAATTCCCGGAGAGCCCAGAGGAAGATTCAGATCGCTGTATTCCATTATACCCAACGTGAAAATAACAAAAAATAATAATTATATAATGCAATGGGAAGAAGGTCTCCCTTTGCATAGAATGATTTCTTTCTTTGAGAACCTTCAATCATTATAGTGATTTTTTGATGGCTCTTTCCATTGCCTCTATGCCCATGTCAACCTGCTCATCGGTAATGATTAATGGCGGGATCACTCTGATTGCGCTCTCACCAGTGGAAAGCAGAAGGACTCCCTGTTTATAGGACTCCAGCTCGACCTTATCCCTTAACCTGGTATCCGGCTCCTTTGTTCTTCTGTCTTTAACAAAGTCAATTGCAAGCATTAGACCTTTTCCCCTCACATCTCCTATTGCGTCGTATTTATCCTTCAGTTCATTAAGTCTGCTTTCCATGTGCTTCCCTCTTTTTGCCGCATTTTCAACTGCATTTTCCTTTTTCATTGCCTCAATTGTTGCAACACATGCAACCGACGCAAGAGGATTGCCTCCGAATGTATTGGAATGAAGACCTTTTTCCGGGAAATCTATATCTGCTCTAAAGACTGTTGCTCCCATTGGAATTCCGTTGGCAATTGCCTTTGCCAGAGATATTATATCTGGAACAACGCCAAAGTGCTCTGAAGCAAAATACTTACCTGTCCTGCCAAACCCGCTCTGTACCTCATCCATTATTAAAAGCATATCATTGTCTTCAGCAAGCTTTTTCAGTTTTTTGTGGAATCCCTGAGGCGGAACGATATATCCCCCCTCTCCCTGAATTGGTTCTACCATTATGGCGGCCAGATTTTCAGGTGGCGCATACATTTTAAAAGTATACTTCTCAATGAAATCCAGTGTTAGTTCTGTTAGCTCCTCCGGGTTTTCGTACCCATCTATATTAAACACATTTCTGTATGGATTTGGGAAAGGAACGTGTTCAACACCTGGCATTGATGGAAACAATCCCTTTCTCTGAATTGACTTTGATGCAGTGAATGAAAGCGCTCCCTGGCTTCTACCATGGAATCCCCCTATGAATGCTATAAATCCCTGTTTCCTCTTGTTAATTTTTGCAACCTTGATTGCGGCTTCATTGCTTTCTGTTCCGCTGTTTGTGAAAAAGACCTTCTTACTGAAATTTCCTGGAGTTATCTCCTCAATAGCTCTTCCTGCATCCACCTGTTCTTTATAGTAATAATCAGTTCCGGCAAAGTGCCAGAGTTTCCAGAGCTGTTCTTCAACCTTCTTTGTGATATATGGATGAATATGCCCCATGTTGTTAACACTAATACCTGCTGCAAAATCTATGAACACGTTTTCATCAACGTCTTCAACAAAAACACCCTTTGCTCTCTTTGCTACCGCTGGCAACGATTTTGTAGTCGTAGCAAGAAATTTTTCATCGTCTCCAATGATCTTCCTCGCGTTTGGCCCGGGTAATTCAGTTTTCAGTATAATTTTTTGAGATACTTCATCTTTAATTTCTCCGTTTATTTTTTGCATAAAAATCCCTTTTTAAACATTTCTAATAAAAATATATAGATTTGCGAATGTTAATCGAACTATAATTACGAATCTCGTATGATGTAATTTTCACTATAATCTATACAGATAATTCCCATAATGAAACAAAAAATTTGAAATTAAAATTGTAAAGTATTTTAAAAGGAATCCTATTTAAGTTGAAGATGAAGCCAAATAAGCATCAGGAAATTTCCGGTTTTTATCAGGATGAAATTACTGACCGGGAATTTTATAGAAAACTGGCTTTGATAACCAGAGAAAAAAACATTAAAGACAATCTGGTTAAATTATCAAATATTGAGAATGAACACGCCCAATTCTGGAAGAAGATGGCTAATAAAAAAGGAATTTCACTTGACTCAGTTAAGGTGAAGAGTGGAAAGATCCGATTACTAATTTTCCTAAGTCGGATAATTGGAAGAAACCTTACCATAAATATACTTGAAAAAGGAGAGATAGAAAGCATATACAAATATAGGAATTATATTGAAAGCAAAGATGCGGAAGGCCCGGAAAAAAATGACATTTCAAATATAATAAATGAAGAGATAAATCATGAAGAAATATTTCAATCGTTCAGCCCTGACAAGGACGAACAGCTGGAAGATAGCAGGGGCATAATTTACGGTATGAGTGATGGTCTCGTAGAAATACTTGCAGCAATCGCAGGACTGTCAGAGATCATTGGCAATCACATTCTGGTTGCTCTCTCCGGTCTGGTGGTTGCCATAGGAGGAACAATCAGTATGTCCCTGGGTGCGTATCTGGCAAGAGTTTCAGAGTCCGAATACAGGATCTCGCTTTTCAAAAAAGAACAGATAATTAAAAAAGGTTCCAGAAGAACTGATGACATAAACAAAGAGAAAGCTAAATCCAGAAAGGCTGCTTCTGTTGTTGGAATATCCTATATAATGGGTGCAGTAATTCCAATTATCCCATTTCTTTTTTTCACGAATTTTATGGCTCTTATAATATCCGTTATACTTGTTGCCATAGCACAAGCCATATCCAATTCCATCATAGCCCTATCACTTAATACAAATATTTCAAAAGCTGCAGGAAGGGCTGCCATGTTATCATTGGCCGCTGCTTTTATCACATATTTCGTTGGGTTTGCGTTCCACCAGTATATGAATATATATATCCCTTGAAATTTCAAGAAAGGTTTTATTATCAGATTGTATCTTTTATAAATTGTCATTTTCAATTAAAGCAAATAATTTAACAAAAGAATTTGGAAACTCAAGAGCCCTGGACAACATAAATCTCCAAATAAACAGTGGACAGGTTTTTGGTATTCTGGGACCGAACGGATCGGGCAAAACAACATTTCTCAAAATTATTGCAGGAGTTCTTGAGTCGACTTCCGGTAATGTGTTCATAAATGAACTTAACACAAATAAGGACAGAGATATTGTTAAAAAAATTGTGGGGTATGTACCTGAGACACCTACACTTTATGAATCTCTAACTCCAAGAGAATTTCTAAATTTTGTAGCGTCTGTGAGAGGTATCAATGAGAACAAATTTAAGGAAAGGGCCGAGAATTTCTGCAATGCCTTTGGTCTGAAAGATAACCTTGATGAACCTATAGGTTCCCTTTCCTTTGGTACTAAGCAAAAAGTTGCAGTAATTGGGGCCATGCTCCACGATCCTGAAGTGCTGGTTCTTGATGAGGCAATGAATGGCCTTGATCCAAAAAGCTCAAAGATTTTGAAGACCCTCCTGAAAGACTTTGCTTCCAGGGGCAGGTGTGTAATTTTCTCAACACATATAATGGAAGTGGCCGAGGATTTATGCGATAGGCTTGCGATATTATACAAAGGAAAAATAATTACTGAAGGTACATTGGAAGACCTGAAAAGCGGCTCAAAAGAACAGAATCTTGAGGATATTTTCCTTGGGGTCACTGGTCAAAACCAGATAAGCGAAATTGTGGAAAACCTTAAAGAGGCTATGAAAAGTTGAAAAAGCTTGATTTTTTTCTCAGTAAAAGATTAATGATTGAGCAGAGGTATCAGGCTCTTAAATCAAATCAGACTTTTCTGAGAAATGTTCAGAAATCAAAGAATCCGGGAGAATATGTGGAGAAGTTTGTTCTTCGATCATATTATGGCATCTGCTTCTTCTTTACACTTTTTTCTCTGCTCATATCGGCTGAGTATTTGATTGATGGTGCAACCGGATTTAAATCATTCACAGAGGGGCAGATTGGATTTGTTATTTTCCTGTATGCCCTGGTAGTAAGTGCTTCCAGCAGCTTTTTCTTCTTAAGTTCCCTTAACTCTGAAAGACTCATCGAACCCCTTACCATTATGCCAGTGGAGATTAGCCCTTTCATGATCTCTATTTCATGGTTTATGTTCACCGGTTCGGCAACATTTTTTATAATATTCCCGCCACTTATTATTTCAGTATTTTTCTTCCATAATTTCCTGAGCATATTATTTGGATTCCTGTGGGGAGGAATTCTAATTTTTACTGGCTTTTCCATATCATCACTAATATATGTGTTTCTCAATTCCAGGAAATCTACAAGTGGAAGGAAGGTAAGAAGCGGTTTGACGAACGCTTTGAAGTTGCTGGCTTTTATTGCAGTTTTTTCAATTTTTGATCTAAGTCTTTATTTTCCACAGTTTGTTACATACATTTCCCCGAACCTCTATGGTACAGTGAAATATTTTATTCCCCTTCTGGGACTGAGATATATCGTTTTTAATACCAATCCCACGTTTCAAACAATATTGTATTCATCAATTTCCACTGGAATATACGTTTTATTAGCCTTTTTCTTATTCGTATATTCCTCGAATTCTATAACCAAACTGATGATGGAAAAGGTAAACGTTACCAAGAGTACCTTTGAAAGCACCAATAAAACCTTTAGAACAAAATCTAAAAGAACTGCTCTTGTGGAGAAAGATATCAAGATTGTTACGCGAAAGATGCAGAACCTGACGCTCATGCTGCTTCCCTTGTTTTTTACACTTCCTACAGTTTTTAGTATCTACGCAACCGGGTCCATAGGAACCTTGAACGCCTCAAGTGCCTATCTGGGATTGCTGTCACTTCTAATAATTTCAGCGTCTTTCTATTCTATGCAGCTCATTATTTCTGAGGGGGATGGCCTCGAAAACTTAAGAATACTTCCAGTTACAAATTGGGATATAATAAAATCAAAACTTACTACTGGTCTGATCATTTTCAGCCTATTTTCAATACCCATAATATTTATTCTTGTTGGAATAGGAATATTGAGGATAACCCTGGATATACTCATAGAAATCGACCTCGCAGTAGGATATATTTTTGCAAGCATCATTTCTTTGAGATGGCTCATGAAGAAGATTCCCAAGGATGCCATGACGGTAAACTTTTATTCATTTAATGGTAGTCTGGGCATAATTTTCCTTTTTGCTGTGACAGCCATATCGGCGGGAATTTTTCCAATCATGGTTATTTTGATATACACCTTTCTCGCATCATCCATATTCGCCAATTCATTTGAATTCCTGATGCTAATTTTTATTTTTAATATAATCGCCTTATATCTTCTTACATCTCGCTATGAGAGGTAGAGTTTCACTCTTGCTTATGGTACTACAAACTTTTTGCGAATCCTTACCTAAATAATTTTTCCTAAAACCACTCCTTAAATACCAACAGCATATATTTTGTTGACATAAGCAGAATGTTAAAACTCGAAAATGTTATTAACACTCCACATATCCCCTCTAGCTACGTGATGTTTAATGGTAGATGCTAAAAAAATACCTCCGAGTGCCCTTGTGGAAGGGTTAACAGAGGAATTCAAAGAAATGAAGGAGATAAAAGTTCCTGAATGGGTAGAATTTCTCAAAGCAGGAATTCACAGAGAGAAGCCCTGGGAACAGCCAGACTGGTATTACAGAAGACTTGCTTCCACGTTGAGGAAGGTCTCACTTATGGGGCCGGTAGGGATAGAAAAATTAGGACAGGAATATGGCGGCAGTGTTGACAGGGGATCGAAGAGATATCATCCTGCATCTGGAAGCAGGTTTATAGTGAGACATATGCTTAACACCCTTGAATCAATGGGGTATGTGAAAAAGGATTCAAAAGGTAGAACGCTGTCACCTAAAGGAATGTCCCTCATAGAAAAGACTTCAACCAAAGTAATGAAACAGATGGTAGAAAAAAATCCAGATCTTAAGAAATATCTTTAGAGGTGTCCCATGGAAGGGGATGATGAGCTAGAACAACTGAGACGAAGAAAAATGGAGGAGATTCAACGCTCAAATTCCGAAAGGCAAATGAGCGAGGAACAGCAAAAGGCTCAGGAAGCAGAAAAAGCCAGAAGGCAACAGATATTAAGACAGATATTAGATCCTGAGGCAAGGGAAAGACTTGCCAATGTGAGATTGGTGAAACCAGATCTTGCAGAAAATGTTGAAAGCCAGTTAATACAGCTTTACAGCATGGGTAGAATAAATAGAATAATAACAGACCCTGAAATAAGGGATATACTTTCAAAAATGACCGAAACAAGAAGAGAAACAAAAATAGAGAGGAGAAACAAATGAGCAGGAATAAAGAGTTTGGGAGAAAAATCAGATTAATGAAGAAGATAAATTCAAATAGAAGAGTCCCGGGATGGGTTATGATGAGAACAGACAGAAAATTTACTCAGAACTCCAAACGAAGAAACTGGAGAAAGGGAACTTTAAAACTTTAGGTTGATTGAAATGGTAGAAAATCAATACTCAACGGAACTGATCCTGAATATACCACTAAGAGATGCTAAGAAAGCTTCAAAGACCAGAAGAGCAGATGTTGCCATTGAAGTGATAAAAGATTTCGTCGCAAGATTTACAAAATCTGAAAAAGCTAACATCTGGATTGATAATAAAGTCAATGAAGAAATATGGAAAAAAGGTAAATACAAGATACCATCCCACATAACAGTGAAAATAATAAAACTTCAAGAAGGAACAACAGAAGTTATCCTGCCATAAAATGATAAGAAAAATTTCAATTTTGACCAACGCTTTTATTGGCATAAATGCCAGATCCTGGGAGGATTTGGCCTTCATTCCCACCAATGCTGACCCTCAACTTGATAAGGATTTTCAGGAGATTCTTGGTGTTAATCCCATAAGATGTTATCTGGATAATACTGGTTTAATAGGAGTTCTTCTCACCATGAATAAAAATGGAATTGTGGTGAATGGAAACGTATCTCCAGAATATATGAAAGCACTCCTTCCTGATAAGGCTATAAATATAGCAAGCATAGATGACAGCATCAATGCTGTTGGCAATGACATAGTGACCAATGATCATGGAGCCATAATCCATGAGGATTTCTCAAAGAAAAGTGAAAAACTCATTTCAGATGCCCTTGGCGTCGAAGTAGTTAGAAAGTCAATAGGGGGAATTAAGACGGTCGGTTCAGGAAGCATAGTGACAAACAAGGGAATGATAGTTAACCCTGAAACAACCGAAGAAGAGATTGAGTTTCTAAAAGATTTTTTTAAAGTGCCTGTGAAGATCGGAACCGCCAACTACGGAAGTATATTTGTTGGATCGTGCATTATTGCAAATTCGAAAGGGGCATTGGTTGGATCAAATACAACACCCATAGAACTGGGAAGAATAGATGACGTCCTTTAAGGTAACTTAAAAAATTTAAAATCTCTTGAACAGGTAAATTCCAATAGTCCACGAAGAGATGAATTCAAAGAAATAATTTATGCAATTAATTATGTTGAGAATATACCATGGACAGTTCTGGTATGGAACCTAACATTGGAAAAGGGTATCGCGACATAAAATAACAACTTCATATGCACTAATAAAGGCATTATCGCTGAAGCATTCCTGCATTCGGAGCTCATGGGGAAAGTGGCCAATAAGAATTAAGTTCAAGGGCAGCAAATAAGCGTTTCGTTTACGGAGCTGTTTCAGTATCTTCTACAAATGATTGGATTCTTAGATACCTTTTTTTGCTTCCAGACAATGTTATATAATATAAGATTCCCTGTGGATCAAGAATTTGTTAACATTAACCGGAAAGAGAATATCGATCCATTATTTTTTGAGAACTTCCGATATTTTTACAAGACTCTCCAGTTTCAGGCCGTTCTCTCTAAGCAGTTCGATTCCTCCTTCTTCCCTGTCCACAAC
>JAKBRR010000051.1 GCA_021845325.1 Thermoplasmata archaeon | reverse complement strand
ATGAAGCGATTCTCCGTAAATAAAATCCGGCTTTACAAAAGCTATCTCTTCAATCATAGATTCAAGATCGTCAGATGGTGAAGGTCTGATTTTTAGAGGTGGCATTACTGGTGCTATTATTATACCAGCCTTAAGACCAAGCATCTTTGACTCCCTTATTATCTCAATACGTGCTTCTGGAGTTGAAACACGGGGCTCCATTAATCTTGACAGTTGATGGTTCATCGTAGCAACTGAGACCTGTATCCTGACCTGGTCCTTATAACGCGAATATATGTCAAAATCCTTCTTTACCAGAGGAGACCTTGTTTGAACACAAAGTTTTACCTCATTTTCAAGTGCAGCAGTGATTATCTTCCTCGTGATCGGTGCGAGTTGGGGAAGATAGGCGTCATGAGTTGACGACATCATAACCTCAACTCCTGCCCATCTTTTCCAGTTCGTCTTTTCAATAGCTTCATCGATGTTTTCTGGTGTGTAAAAATAATTACCCCAGGACCTGTTTACAAGTTTTCCAGCACGTTTAACCCCATACCTTTTGTTTATGCTATCCACATAGCAGAACCTGCATGCATGAGTGCAACCCACGGCAAAGTTAAGTGACCAGCCATCGGAAAGTTCCTTTCCTACGCCTCCTTTTTCTACCCACGTGAGTTTTGATGGCTTTATTAATGGGGGGTTTAATTTGTATGTGCCCATTGCGACTTTTCTCATGTCTGTGTCAAATATATAGTCATCAACACTTTCATATTCTGCCTTGATTTTTTCGATTTTCTGGCGCCTCATCGTCTCCCATGCTTTGACTGCAGCCATGTGATATTTTTGTCTTTCAAGGTTTTCCTGATCAGTTTCTATCATTCGTATATCTGTGTTAACCATGTAATACCCATATAAATAAAAGACGGAGGAGCCCTTTCTAGAGGTCTCCCATGGTCTCTTCCAGCTTCTTCATTGCCCTTTCCTCAATTTCAATTGCAATGCTTCTTGCTTCAGCTAATGATTCTGCGTTCTTAATTTTTCTTGCAAGCCTTAGGTTGGTTTTAATGTAGCCATTCATGAATTCCAAATCGAACCTATTCATAACAGAATCGACTCTTCCGTTTTTCTGAATTTCTCCCTCAGGTTGCTTACGAAATCCTCAAAATCTCTACTCTGTCTTGCTGCATCCTCAATTAATTCCCTGTCGTGATCGGCATGGTCATTCCAGCCTGATCTGTATCCATCCTTCCTCAGAGCTTTCTCAAACTCCGTCATTGTCTCAAGCGTCTTCTGTTCTCTCATGGATTCAGTGAAAGTTGCATCTTCCATGAGACTTGCGGATGCCTTGAAAAATGAGAAAAAAGAGAGTTTAAGGATATGGAAAGATATCCGGGGAAATTTTTCAGAATAAATCGGGTTTGATCATTCATCTGTCCTTTTCCTCCAGTTCCTGCCTCCTCAACTCGGTTATCAATGCATATCTTATGAACTCCTGAAGCGAACTCCACATCTTCTTCTGTTCAACTATGCGTATTATCTCATCATACATCCCTACGGGAATCTTGAGGAATATCTGCTTTGTCTCAATTCCTGTTAGCCTCTCCCTTTTAGCCAAGATATTTTCCGATAGCCAACATGGAACACAACATTAACTTTTCCAGAGACGGTATAGGTAGGAATAAGTTGGAGATATGTTATGGATATGTTTAGGTCATCTTAAGATATTCCAAGATTGAGGAAGCATCCGAGAGGGAAAATTACAGATCCAGGCAGGAGTTCATCATCACATATCCAAGACATTCCATCGACTTCGGTATCATTTCTTGCAAGACCGGCGTGACCTCTAAAGAAGATTTAACTGTTGAAGTTTAAGATTCCATGATGGCAGACAAGGGAAAATCATTTATCTCAATATCCGAAGTATATTTGTGAATCTGTAAAACCACGTACATCTTATTTTATCTATGATTTAAAAATAACCTCAGCGATGTAATAAAACCATAAAATAGGTTTTAAAAAAAAACACGCAATAAGGTTAAATATTAAAACCGAATATGTGTTTATGACTCTTGAAGTAAAAGGTCTAGAATTTGTTCAGAATGGAAAAACACTGTTTCTCGGAAAAATTAAAATTTCTGATCTCTTGGATAGGACAAAAGTGGATGTATGGCATGCTAGCAACCAAGACGGTTATCAAAGAGAAGTAATAGATTCTCGTGCCAAGGCATTCGGTAGGTATATTGGACGAACAATGGGTATATCTCCTAATAATGTGTTTTTGAATTTAAGGGATATGAAAGACGCTAGATTTGATGGAGATCGCCTTATTGTACAAGATGGGGTTACATTTTGGATTGTGGACGGCCAACATAGAATCCGAGGGTTGGAATATGCTATTGCGTCAGGAATGTCCAACTTGAAGGATTTCGAAATTCCAGTAGTTATTACAATTATGCCAAGCAGATATGAAGAAGCTAAGCAATTCGCAATTATAAATAAGACTCAAAAAGGCGTCAGATCTGACCTGGCTGAGAGATTTTTACAAAAGGCAATAAAAGAAGAGGGTAAAGCAGGGGTTCACAGACAAGCGAATGAGGGCGTACTCAACGAATTACTGAAGGGATATGAGTGGAAACCCAAGGCTCTAGGCATCACAGATTCTCTTAACAACAATGGCAGATCCGTTTGGAAAAATCTCATTAGATTACCTAATGAACCAAAGGGACCTACAGTCATAAGTCAAAAAACCTTTATGGATTCACTTGAACCGATACTTAAAGATACTTTTTTTGGAACAAAATCTCAAGATACATTAGTTTCAATACTTGAGAACTACTGGCACTCAATAAATGAAACCTGGCCAGAAATAAAGGATGATATACAGCACTACGTATTGTACAAATTAACAGGTGTAACGGCTATGCATAAGATTTTTCTTACCATTTCAGGATACACAACCAACAGCGAAGGCAAAAAGAATTTGACTAAGGAAAATTTATATAGAATATTGCATAATATGAGAGAAGCAGGCTTGGGAATAGAGTTCTGGAGTTCAGATGGACAGGCTGGAATATATGGTACGAATAAGAAAGGCATAAAACTACTGTCTGAATATTTGGAAGAAGTTCTTTCAGAAACTAATGGGTCTATGACTGGAGATTTGGAGTTATAGGTGGTAATATGTTTTTAGAAGACTTATGTTTGAAATTGATTAGAGCAGATAAAGAGAATGAGGTCATCGAAATACTCAAACAGCATTCATTATGGGATTCAGAGTCAAACTGGAAAATCTTAGGAGAAATGGAGAATAACTTTTCCATTATAGGAAATCAGCAATCAGATCCAGACTCCGCACTAGTGGAAAAGCTCATCAATTCAATTGATGCGATGTTAATGAAAGAATGCCTTACAAGAGGCGTAGATCCAGAAGGAGAACAGGCTCCAGAGACAATGTCTAATGCCACAGAACTGTTTTTTGGTATAGAATCTGGTGCACTTGTTAACATGAGCCTAACTAAGAGAAGAAATTTGGCAGAAAATATCATCCTAATGGCAACTGGCTCAAAATCAAGTCCAAGTTTTACGATAATTGATAGAGGAGAAGGCCAAGAACCTTCACATTTTTCAGATACATTTTTGTCGTTGGCAAAGACAAACAAGATAAAAATTCCATTTGTTCAGGGAAAATTCAATAGTGGGGGGACAGGATCTTTGCAATTTTGTGGGAATTTCGGTCTTCAATTAATCGTAAGCCGAAAAGACCTGGAAATAAATAAATCAAGAGATACAAAATGGGGATTTACAATAATTAGAAAATTCTCTCCCAAAAGTGGATACAAAAGCTCTCAATACAGATATTTGGTTATAGATGATAAAGTTCCGGCATTTGAAAAGGAACAACTTTATGTTTTACCCGGAGAATATCCCGTGGCTTACAAAAATCCCATGCTTTCTGGCACCCTAATAAAATTGTACGATTACAATATTGGCCCATCTCTTCGAACTAACATTTTGTTCGACCTTTATAATAGACTTTCTTTGCTCATGCCTACTGTGGCACTTCCTATTTTGCTGGTAGAAAGGAGAAGCGATTATTCTGGTCACTCTTTCGAGACTATTCTGTCAGGTTTGACGGTAAGACTTGATGAGGATAAACATATGAATCTTGAACCAGGTTTCCCAGACTCAGGAAATATAAGGATCAAAGGTCAAGATATGGGAATTAAGATATATGCATTCAAACATGACGCTAAGAGACACTATTCAACGACAGAGGGGATTATATTCACAATAAATGGCCAAACCCACGGTTCACTTCCCTCTAGCTTTTTTACAAGAAAGTCAGTAGACCTTTCTTACCTGAAGAACTCACTTCTTGTTTCTGTTGATTGTTCATTCATAGACACTGAAAGTAGAGAACAATTAATAATGAATAGCAGGGACAGACTTAGAAAAACAGAGTTTCTATCATCGATAGAGGACGCTTTGGAGGAAATTTTGAAAGAACACCCTGGGTTGAGGGCCCTGAAAGAATCTAGAAGAAGAGAAGAGCTCTCAAACATGATCGGTGATTCAAAACCAATTAAAGAGGTTTTGAATAAAATAATTTCCAATTCCCCATCACTTAGCGCGGTGCTGAAAAAAGGCCAAGGGGGCATTAAAAACCCATTTGATCTAAGAAACTCGATTTCGAACAAGGAATTCAAAGGTGAGTTTTTTCCGACATATTTCAATGTTAAGGAACATAAAACTGAAGAAGATGCAAAATTGTGCAATTTAAACAGAAGATTTAGGATCGAAGTATTCACCGATGCGGTCAACGATTATTTTGAAAGAGAGATAAGTCCAGGGTCATATAATTTATTTATTAATATGGGTGATGAATCCAACCTAGTATTAGATTATTCTTTGCACTTGTGGAATGGAATATGCAATCTAACAGTAGAATTACCTGAAAATTCAAAGGTCGGGGAAATATTTTATTACACTTTTGAGGTCAGCGATGAAAAGAAGGAGGACCCATTCTCTGTGGATTTCTATGTGAAGGTTGCTCCGCCTGACATAAATATTAATGGTGGCTCAGGCACCAGACGGAGTTCTAACGATAAATCCGGTGAAGGAGATTCATCGACTAAATCCGAATTGATGCTGCCTAACATTAAAGAAGTTTACGGAGACAAGTGGATTAAACACGGCTTTGACAAGTATTCTGCCATAGACGTAGTTGAGGCTGAGGGTCAAATGGACTTGTATATTAATATGGAAAACATTTTTCTATTATCTGAAATTAAAAATAAAACTGGAATAAATGCAGATGTACTAAAAAATCAATTCAAGTACTCCTTAGCGTTATTTTCCATATCATATATATCGTTGAACGGGAACACGGAACTTCCAGATATTACTGCCCCCTCGAAAGCTTTTTCAATGATTATATTGCCAATGTTAAATGCATTAAACAATTTGGATGAGGCCATATAAATTTCCTTTTACTAAATTCTTTCTCCTTTTTTGATAGTGATGAACCAGTAAGAAGATAATGTTCCATTTCCGCTGTAAATACGGTCAAACCAATTTCCCAACCAATTTCCTAATCTCTTTTCTATCAACTAAACCTGCTCATATCGTTGCATTAAATAGGATTTAAATTCCCGGCATCTAATTTCTGTCCAACAAAGAAACAAAGATTTCTTTTTGGAACAGTCGAAAGAGTGGTAGATAGTGTATAAAGAAATTAGTCATTTTGAGGGATAGGGTTTTTGGTACGCACTTATCTACCCTCTGGACACCTGCAAATTTGACGTTATAAGGAAGGTTGCGGTTAGCGAGGTTGCTAGCGCTTCAAAATGACCTATTCCATCCTTTTAATGAAAATTCTGCCGTTTTCCTCATAGAATCCGATCACCTCATGTTCCTTTATTCCAAGCATTTCCGTGACCTCCCAGGTACAGTTATCTGCAATGAGGATCCTTTTTAAAACATGCGACGAATTCAGCAATTTTGGCATTTTTGGATATAGGCAATACATTAAAAATTATTTGATTTGAATGAATGCAGTTATTGATCTATGTAGGGCATAAACATAACAACCTACGGTATAGCTGTAAATTTAGGGCATATTATGAGGGTGGCCTGTGCATTCCAATATTGTTGCAACAACAGCAATTACGTCAGTCGCATTAACCGCCTTTAAAACATCATCGTGCATTTCGTAGCCTTTATAGTCAGGATTCCCATCCCATACGGGCGTATTTTGGTCGTAACCTTTTAGTCTGTTAATATTTGTGGCATGCCATTTAATCTCCAGATCCCTGGCAGCTTTCCAATTTGAATTATCCAAAATATAGTATGCATGCTTGTTTGGGATATACATATCAACAAAAATAATGGCTTTATCTTTCCCGTCTGCCCCAATCCCTAAGTTGTGAGGCCATACTTTTTTAGTTTTTGCCTTGACAGTAACCATTAATTTCCCTCTTCCGCTAACAGGACAGGTCGCCTTCAAACATCCGTTTTCGTTTGGTTGATGGTTTTGGCTGACAGAAAACCCGTTGGATCTAAGATACCCAGCAACGCTATCTTCCCCAATTCTATGTATGCCCTTTTTTGTCATAAGTCCAAAGATATATTTTTAATATATATAGATTCATTTCTGTCGAGCTTTGCATTTAAAATGCCATTTTCAGAGGATTTTATATAATTTTCATTTTTTAGGTGTAGCTAGTGTTTTGCACAATTACCATAAAAGGTCTCCCATTCTTGCTGGATCCATATCATTCCTTTCCTTTCCCATTGTCCTTTTGAAATTACAGCAATTCATGTACACTATCAAAAGTTGCCAATTTTTCACAAAAGATGTGTTAAGAGAATTTTAATATACTGTATAAGGCATCTATATTAGCCTTCCGGTAAGAAAACTGTCCTTAGGGTGGACAAAGGGGTTGATTTAGTGAAATCAGAAGGAGTTACTCAGGGCCTAATAGCTATTAAAAATGGAAGTGGTGAATATTTCATTAACAAGTTTACTTAAGAATGGTATGGGAATTAAAATATCTCAACTCATACCAATACCGTATGAGACTGTGGAACAAAATCTCGAAATAAAGGCTCCTGTAATTACTAAAAATGCTCCAGCCATTGGTGTAGCCTTTGATTACCTCCTAAGAAATGAATTAAAAAGATCACATCCCGATTCGGTAGAAGCTACAACAGTTGCTTCCCAATCCATAGATATAGTTAAAAATCATATTGCCCTCAATAAAAAATGCGTGCTAAGGAATAAAGTCTTACACAAAAGCGATTTGATAAAGCTTAAAGAGCTAGAAACAAATTATTTCAATGCAAGAAAAGAATTTTATGAAAGTGGGAAATTAACAGAAAAATTCCTTGAGCTTACCGTGAAATTTTCAAGATTGGACTCAATATACAGAGCTGGGACCTATACCGACTTTACGGAAGAAGTTCCAATGCAGGATATAGATGATTTGAGATCGTTGTACATAATAATTCCTGAAAAGTTTAAGAATCTGGGTGATAAATGGATCCTTGATATGGGCTTTGGTAACTCTTCAAAAATAGTTGGTGGTGCTGATGTTGACTTGATTACTGGGAATACCATGATAGATATTAAGACAACAAAAAGAATAAAACTTGGCGATTATGAGTGGGGTCAGTTAGTTGGGTATGCAGTTCTAGCTGAAATAGAGAGAGGAAATGACATTTCCTTTCCTAGGATAGATAGATTAGGTTTATACTTTTCAAGGTATGCTTACATCTGGACAATAGACTCGCAACATATTTATCGAAATCCGAATTACAAAAAAGTCAAAGAGCTGATTCTTAGTTCCGGAGGAAATTTCGGTCGTCTAAGAATGGATGAACGAGACCATATAACCTATTACGGGGATGAAATTCCGGATGAATATAAAAAAGACTTTTTTGGAACTGATAACACGACCTATGGAGGGTCAATAGATGAATTTTTCCGGAAAAATAAAGAATTCAGACGCTAAATCTATTCTCTTCCAATTTTTTTTCAGGTCGATAAGCGAGAAGATATTGGGCAGCAACACTTAAACGTCATATTTACGTGGACAAACCTCACCATTGTTACATAAACGTGGTAACTGTTGAATTTTCCATTGATGATTGGTTATGGTTTCTTCAAGGGAACTCCTCCTTACCAATCCTCTTCCCTTCTGATCCCCTTGTCTTCGCTCCTACCTCTATTCCTTTGTATTCTTTCTCTTCTTATCCGTATCAGCAGCATCATCATTCTCATGTACCTCGCACTTTTCCTCAGGTGTAGTTACCTGTGGAGACTCTGTACAACGAAGAGTTCCTTTTAGGGCGTTCGAAAAGGGGAGTGGTGGCATATAAAGAAAGAAACCAATTTCGAACGGTAGGTTTTTGGTAGGTCCGCCAATTTCATAAATACCCCAGAACTAAGATAATATAAAACAGGAGAATGTACTGTTTATCTCAGGATCAAGCTGTCTTTCAAGAGAGGCAAAATTAGTAGCTAAAGAGATTCCAAGTACATGCAGCAGTGCAACCGTGTATCAGTTCTTTTTCGCCCATACACTTACTTGCGGAATCATGACAGAAATTTAGCCCTCCATGAAACAGCCACAACTTTATTCTATTCACCATAAAATACTGTAACTTCTGCCTCTCCAATACTGATTTAGTCCTAGACATCAATAAGGACTATAACTCTAAATGATGGTCCTAGTCTTGAAATGACAGATACATAAACAAACGTGAAATTGTCTAAAAAGGCATAAATTAAACCTTACCTCCACGTTTTTTGTGTAATAGGGAGCACATATTCCCGTACTTCAATATCCGTAGAATGCCTATTGTATGACTTCTCTGCTTAATGGCGGAAGATTCATATACATATTACGCATACTACGTAATATGGCTGAACTACCGGAATGGGTTAGAAAATACAAGACAAAGGGTGTTGAGATCCGGGTTTCCG
>JAKBRR010000050.1 GCA_021845325.1 Thermoplasmata archaeon | reverse complement strand
TCTCATAAGGCCTTCTGATATAAATCTGGCCACAAATTCAGTACGGATGAAGACTCTGAAGCAGGGGAAAGACAGGAAGACTGGAATGCAAAAGGAGAAGTACAGAATAATACCTCTCCATCCTGCATTGAGAGATGTTTATATGCAGTATCTCATTGAAATGAATCTTAACCAGAAGTCAGAAGATCTTTTGTTTCCGATGAAGAGGCAGGTTATAGATCTTTATTTCAAGAAGCTGCAGCAAAAGCTTGGTTTTAAGATACATGCACACAAGTTCAGGCACACATTTGCTGTCAAGGCCATAATGGATCAGGTCCCGTTGAATGTATTGCAGCAGTGGCTGGGCCATTCATCTGTGTTCACAACGTCCATATATACACAGATTACGGGGATGGACACGTCTGAGTTTATGGAGAGAGTGAGGTGAATATTTAATTTAACCCGTAAATCCTATAAAGACTTGCATGATTTATCAATATACGCAATAGTTTATTAAAAAAGTAGCGTTAAACATTTAGATGGGTAGACAAACCTCTTTTAAATCAGAAGAGAAGAGATCTATAGATATAGAAGACGCCAAAAATAAAGAACAGATACTGGAAGACATCTTAATAAAACTAAAAAATAAACTAGTGTCAAGTGACAAATTCTACAGTATCTTGAGAGGTAACTATAAAAATTTAAATAGTTCTGATACAGGAAACCAGAAGCCAGAAACTTTTACTCAGGAGAATATAATCGAACCAATACTCGTAAATATATTGGGGTATAATGAAAATGAGGATTTAAAGAGACAACCTCAAATAAGAAGTTCAAGCAGTAAACAAGATAAACTCCGATACCCGGATTATAGAATAGACATAAAAGGCGGAATTTTAATTGAAGCAGAGCATTTTGGTAAGGATCTAAATGAATCTGGCTCCGGACTTAATCAGGTGTATGAGTGGTTAGATTCCATTGCAACAACCCAGGAAGTCGGAATAGCAACGAACGGATTAATCTGGTATCTCTTGTATAAACATAACAGGAAAGTTTTATGCCTGAAGGAGATTGATCTCAGAAACATATTTCTCAGGATACTTAATAAATTAACAAAACAGGCATCCTTAGAAAGCTCAGAAGATGATATGCATCAAGAAATTTCTGATTTCTACTATTCATTTTCAAAGAAAAGAATTTTCGATTTCATTGATGACTCGATCAATATTATAGAAGAGCACAGTGATTCCATAACTTCAAAGTTCTACAAAGACTTTCTTAAATTGATATTTGGATTTACGGAGAGCAAAGGAAAAATTCAGCAAGTAGATGATGAGTACCTAACAAAGATGATAAGCCCAGTTGAAGATGAAACAATTCTAAACAAATTCGCAATCATTTTTATGAATAGGCTATTTTTCATAAAATTTATGGAAGACAAGAACTTAGTTAAAAGGGCCTTTCTCCGTGATCTATGGAATAAGTACTCAAATTCCAACCCACCAAGCAGCTTTTATAAGACTTTTCTTTCTCCTGTCTTTTACGATGTTTTTAACAAACCAATAAGAGATAGAGCCAATAGTGAATATAATGACATACCATATCTGAATGGAGGTCTATTCAGAGAAAATTTGGAAAATGAGAAAAATTATGATATAGACAATCGGATAATGAAGAAAATTATTGATTTTATTGAAGGTTATACTTTCAGAATTAGTAGATCCAGCTATCCTAAAGAGGGCTTGAATCCTGACATTCTGGGAAACATTTACGAAAAAACAGTAAATCTGCTCACCGAGGGAAAAAAGAAGGACCTAGGATCCTATTATACTCCTCAAAATGTAACAGACTTTATGGTAGACAACACTCTATATCCGATAATTGTTAGAAAAACAAAGGAAGTTCTAAAGTCAAGGGGATGGAAGGAAGGGGAACTTAGTGCATATAAGAGCATCACTGATTTATTTAACCAGGAAAGGCCCATTACACACGACAGCAATACGTTTGGGAGTATAATTGAGAAGATCGATAGGATTTCCATACTTGACCCAGCTTGTGGGAGTGGCCACTTTTTAATTGAAGTACTTGAAAAAATGACAACAGTTGAGAGATATATTTATCACGAAGCTGGAAGGGAAGTAAGCGACTTCGAAATAAAAAAACGCATTGTTGTTAACAACTTATATGGAGTTGATGTTGATTCAACCGCTGTTGAAATAACAAAACTGAGGATATGGCTTTCATTAATAGAGAGTTTAGAGGCAGACAAACATGGACAGGTAGAGGTTCTGCCAAACATTGAGTACAATATATTGAAAGGTGATTCCCTTACAGGAATTGCGAACATAAAGGAACTAAACGAATTCGTTGATCTTGATCCTGAAAATGTTAGGAAAAAAATATCAAACATAGAGGAATTTAAAAAAGCATACGTACTAACTAACAGCTACGAAGAGTCAAACAAGCTCAGAAATAACATAGAAGGAGAATATGAAGAAATAAAAAAGATGTTGGTAGATGACACAATAAAAGAAGGACCAGAAGACAATGTACAATATGCCCGTCTTCACTGGCCGATATCTCTATATGGGGTAATGGAAGAAAGGCAAGGATTTGACCTAATAATAGGAAATCCCCCCTATGGAGACTTAGTCAATGAGCTTCAGAATGTATTTATAAGCAGATATTCAAAGTCAAACAAGGAGATCGCAGGTGTGTTTGTTGACCGTTTTATTAGTTTTGTGTCACAGGGTGGTACATTATCGTTCATTATCACATATGCAATTACATTTAACAAGGGCCTTTCAGAAACGAGGGAAAATTTAAAAAATAATTTTGAAAAAATAAAGATATTCACATTCGACAGGGATAAATGCAGGGTATTTAGCAGCATGACTCAGAGTGTCTCTATTATGGTCTGCGAAAATAAAAGCAAAGATTCTGATGGTAAAATATACACATCTAAGTTCCTCAGAAGGCAGCCCGATGATTTTAGGGATATTGAGTTACAGGAGGCAAACGATTTACTTCTTTGTGACAAGTACAATATTTGTTCTAATTTTAAAAGTAAACACAGATTACCGAAATTAGGAGAGAGAAAAGCAGTTGAAATATTGACTAAATTGTTCCAGAATAAACAAAATGTGAGTGATTTATTGAAATTAAATTTAGATAAAGAAGAAATCTGGTACAGAAGTAGCGGAAATTACTGGTATAATGCATGGAATTTTCCACCATATGAAAGCAGCAAAATTAAGAAGATGGCTGTGCCCAAGAAATACACTGACTTTGTCATACTTATTATGAATAGCTCCCTATTTTACTTCTATTTTAGGATATACGGCGATGGGAGAGATATGAACTCAGACATTTTCAATTCATTCCCTGTACCAGATTATAGTGATATTGATCATAAGAGAGAACAAATAGAAAACCAGGCAAATATACTTATGGACAACTTAAAAAGTGTTTTTGACAGCGAACGCCATAGGTTTCATACAAGCCAAATAAAGCAAACGATAGATAATTGTGACAGGCTGTTATGTGATATTTATGGACTCGATGATGATGCGTATACGTATATAATAAATTACGACAGAGAGATTAGGAACAGCGGAGAAGATGAATGAGGTAGTATAATATTCCTAATTCACCCACTTTTCATTTTTTCATTATTTTTTCAAGGAGCAACCTATTTGTACAAGAACCACAATATTTCCCTATGATGTCTACGTTTCCCTACTATGGTGGAAGATTTAACCAGCTGCATAAGATAATAGAAATCCTAGCGGACCACAGGGAATCCTTCGATGTGGCGGTTGATGTATTTGGCGGCTCGGGGAAGGTTCTATTGAATATACCTGAAGAGTGGAAGAAGGTAAAGGTATACAATGATATCCACAAAGATCTTTACACAACATTCAAGGTTCTCCAGGATTCAGACAAGAGAGCCAGGCTAACAAAGAAGCTGCATCTGGCATTTCCTCATGAGGCCATATTCCGGGAGCTGAAGGAATCAGATCCAACAGATGATGTGGAAATTGCTTTCAAAACTATTTATCTCCACACATATTCATTCGCAGGCAATGGCGTTACTTTCAAGAGATTCTATAAGAAAGCTAACGTGCCTCTGCTCAGGACAGAGACTTTCTTCCATATACGAAAGTGGGTTGTGGAGAACATGGACTTCAAGAAGATCCTGAAGAGATACAACAGGGAAAGAGTGCTGCTCTATCTTGACCCTCCATACCTGCGAGGTGGGCAGATATACAAGTATAGATTCACAATGGATCAGTTCAGGGATCTCAAGAATATGCTCAATGAACACAAGGGAAGCTACCTTCTCAATCTATCAATGACAGATCCTGAAATGATTGACATCTTTGGCCAGCCCAATCTGGTAACTGAACATAACAGGCCCACAACTCTAAAGCAACCAGGCAAGGACAATAAGTGGGAATGCGGCTACTGGTGGAAATTTAACTAAAAGGGTTTTCTTCTTTCTCATCTCTGCAAAATAGGGCGAAAACCATGGAGGAACTTGTGAAAATTTCTGAAGAGAAATTCAACTACGTGATATCAGGAATAGCGGATGAGAATGAAAGGAGCTGCTTTAGGATATGCAGGTGCTCTGAGGCTATATAAGCCTCTTTGGGAATATGACTTTATTTTTCATTTGTAGATCAGCTGGAAATAATAGAAACTGAAGGGACTTCCGCATCTGTTTTTTCCTTTTTCGGCCTCAGTTCCATCGCCTCTTCAAAGGTATCTGAATATAGGAACTTATCTGCGAGAGCTCTGTAAGGTACCCACGTTCCCGCAAAGCCCAAAACTCTTCTAGCATCTGCTATCATTTCTAGTTTTTCAGGGGTCCAGAGTGGAGACACATAGCCTGTTCTGGTAAGTGAATCTAGAGGTATGAACCTCATTGGATATACTGAAGCACCCCATTTCATCAAATTCTTGAGCCTGAGAAGGAAATCCTCAGGAGTATCGCCTTTCTTGTGCTGTTCGTCCCAGAAATTGTATAACATGTAAAAAATCAAGTTCTTCTTCTTGTATCCAGCTTCACCTAACATATCTATGGCCTTTTTTATATATGGGCCTTCCCATGGCCAGTCATAGGCCATGTGAATGGTCTTAGATTTAACGTCAGCCAGCAAACCGGCAGTCTCTTCATCCATGAGCCTTGCGTCAAGGCCCTGGTTGAAATCTGCCTCTATACCATGATCGATCAGCTCTTTCAGCATGGATTTTGCATACGGAGAAGCGAGGAAGTTATTATCCCATATTGTCACCTTCTTATGATAGGGATGGATCAAATTCATTATGGAAGGTTTTTCATCCCTCATGCCTCCCTCGACCTTTGGCACGACGCAGAACTGGCATTTTCTTATGCAGCCTCTGGATGTGAATACTATGGATCTGTCCCAGTCTCTCCACTTGTCCACCCATTTAAGTATGTCATAGGAGGGCATCTGGTTCTCGGCCCTGGGAAAAAGTCCTAGATGTATCTTTACGAATGGGAAATTAGATTTGATGTTCTTAGGCATCAGTGTTGCATATATGCCGCCAACATTGATCTGCGCACTGGGAAACAACTTATGGTAATAATCTATGGCATCATGAACTGGTTTCCAAGAATATGTGAATAGAGAAGTGATCTCAATAGAATCTGGTTTATTTACGTTATTCGTCATGCCCCTTACATATTGGATTCTGTCACCGTAGGAGCGATGGTAAGAAGCAAGTTTCAACAGGCCCAGCGGTGGATACTTACTATAGTAATCAGGTTCTACCAGCAGCGTATTCATATCTTAAATAAATAGAGGATCCTAAATAAGGATTTCTATAAATGGGTCTATTTTGGATCCTTTTTTTCATCAACCTTAGGGTCCCCGATTAACTCCATCTCATTTATCATATTATCTATTAAAGCTATAAGTGCCATTACTCCATTTTTAATCATTTCTTGATTTTTTGATTTGAGGTACCAGTCAGTGCTCGCAGTATTCTTAGCGTGTTCCGGTATATTCCTAAATAATTTGTATGAAGCTCTAAACAGATCCTTGACGTAATCATTGTTTTTCTTTTCTTCACTTGAACCTTTAAAAAGTGTAAGGGTCTTTCCTATTTCTTCATAAGCGTCGGAAAAATATGAGAAATGTTTTTTTTCGATTGTAGAAATTTTCTCCTGGATTTTCTCCTTTAATGGGTTGAATGGATCTATAATTAAGTCGTCTGAATGGCGTCCAAGCATCAATGTCTTTACAGTGTTCTGCAGTGCTGGGTTAGGAGTAAGCGAAGATATAAACTCTTTAGCATCCACTCTGGTAGGTTTAGCGTCTTTTATTTCCTGATCCACCTTATCTTTGAAGTTGTCAAACTTAGCCTTTGTATTATTTTGGCTATCTAGTAAATCTTTCTTTATATCTGCGAAATTTTTGTCCTTGTCTAAAAATGAAATATCCTCTTTGAAATTCTTACTTTTAATGTTAGCTACGACATTTGCCTTGTCACGGGGAGAGAGTTCTGATTTCTCTGCCTGCTCTATTTTCCTCTCAGGACTGGAAATGTTTACTGTTACAAAACTGTTGATTCGCTGCAAATCCTTCAAAAGCGAGCTCAACGATTCGTCCAGCATTGAAGAGACATCATTCTGCTGGAAGTTATCTCTTGAGGCTACTGGTAAAAGCATAGGTTCAGTGTTATTAACGAAGATTTCTCCTACAAACCTATCATTAAATCTGCCTTGGATTAATGCTCTTACTTTTCCCCAGTCCATAACTAAGAATCCATTGTGCCTAACCGATATGCCTCTTGTGCCTTTAAGAGTGTTGCCATCCATGTTCATGCAGTACCATCCTTTTGCTATTGATTTTCCGTTATGATCAAAATTAATAGGATACATCCTTGATAAATTTCCTTTGACGCCCGAAAGCCTGTATACCTCTTTGTTATTTACCTTGACATTGATTGCCCTGTAGCTTGAATTTCCATAGGTCTCTTCAATTTCCTTGGCATGAATGAATTTAGGGTCCACTGGGACTGGAAGGTTTTCAGAGACATATTTGATTATTGATTTCTCATTAAAGAGATTTAGCCCTCCTGGAGATGTATCTTCCATCCTTATTATCGTGAAGCCTTTATCGTATTGATCCTCATTCGCATCAATCTGTTCTATTTCACCTGTGTTATCTGATAGAAAATCTAAAAGAGGGATATTTCCCTGGGATTTTTCTCTGATCTCCTTTGCATTTATCTCGATGCGGGATATCTTTCCACTATTCATTTTCTTGGTAAGTATAACCATCTTATTGCATACAGATATTCCGCTCCAAATCCCAATGCCAAACCTGCCTTCCGACTTATCCATTGTCTTTGTGTATCTCCCGACATCGAGTGCCCTTGCCAGCTCAATGTTATTCATTCCTTCTCCATCATCTTCAATTATCCAATTGGTTCCGTTCTCGCTATATATCTTTACATTTTTTGCGTTTGCAGGTGGATCATAAGCATTCTGAATATATTCCCTTATACAAGAAAGGCTTCTTGAATATAACCCGCTTGTAATCGCAAACATTAAGTTAGAACCCACCTGATCACTATTAAACTTCACTTCTTGCCACCCTACCATATGATTTTTCAGTCATGTAACCCTACTCCTCCATTCTTTCCCATATACCCATTCATCTTTGTTAAAAGGTACTTCCTTGGTTGTCCTCTCCGGCTCAAAAAATGGTATAACCCCCAATCTCTTTGTTTTTGGGTCTCCGTAATCTTCATGCCGCTGCTTCTACCGTTTTTCGCACAGTGACCTCTAATATATATAGTTCTTAAACCAAGTTTGTTTTGCTTATAATACGTAGGCACCCATTCTTGTCCGGATGGAGATATATATTCGTCTCTATTTTTACTAACCTGTCTCCTCGAATTAAAACCGTTATCGTCGCCGTAACCTTCCCTCATTTTAGAATTACTTGCTCTCCTTCCCGTCATATTATGCCCTCCCTGTTTGCTTTCTTCCATCATTTTGTGGCTTCCCCACCCATATACTCTCCTTAACTCTAAAAAGTCCTGGTGTTTCATCACAGGAACTGGATCTTACTATCTCAACACTGCTATCATACATAAATGACGGCGATTTGTACTCCTTGACGAGCTTACGCTCATCGTAGTTAAAATGCAATACCAAGTTGGATAGAATTAACATAAACCCTCTTTGAATAATAAATAAAGGCATTGTATTACACGCCTCTACAATAGGCTTCTCAGTACCATTTCCTTTCATCATAATAACATTACCTGGATATAGCCTTTGAATACTTATTGTACCATCCTTTGATTTATCTGTTTTGCCCGCAGTATTTTGTTTAACCTCCTCAATCCTTTTCCTAGTCTTCATAAAGTCGATGAATTTTTTTCCATAGTCAATAAAGGTGACGACACCCCCTATCGAACCTAAATATTCAATGTAACTTTGTATTATGTTGGGGTCGAAGCTGCTGTACCTATTGATTTCAGAGTATTTACTGTCAAAATTTTCAAAGAAATATTGTGAGAGACTGCTGTTTAAATCACCCGGTCTTATCATTCCAGCCTCGCCCCGCAGTGCTTGCAGAATAAAGCATCCGAATCGTTTTCTGTGTGGCAGTACGGGCACACCTTGGTTTTGCCCTTGTAATGGAGGATCATGTGCTGCACTTCCGGATATGTCCATGCCACCTCTGCATGCACGCAGTCAAAAGAATTGTCCTGCTCGCACCAGAGGCGGAAATCACCATGGCCATTCATTTTGATGTATACATTGAATATCCTTGCCCTGCCTCCGCCGTGAGGCACTTCCTCAATGGTAACGTGATCATCCATAACGTTCACGTGATAAAGCAATCTAAGTTCCTTGACACGGATGGCTGCATCCTCTTCGATTTTTATCGGGGAATTCCCTATGTCAGGATTCTCTGCGATTTCCTGAGCTTTTTTAAGCTGCTCGGCTACTTGC
>JAKBRR010000049.1 GCA_021845325.1 Thermoplasmata archaeon | reverse complement strand
GGATTCCCATGTCCTGCGGTTCCATGGCGTTATCAGATCGTGTTTCTTCAGTATCCTGTAGACTGCAGAAGGGGAAAGATATGCAAGATCCCCGTCTATCAGAGTATATGCAATCTCCCTGAATGACATTGCTGGATGCCCATTCCTGAAGCCGATGACAATCCATTCATCATCATCCCTGACAGCAAGTGGATTGAATCTTCCGTCCAGAAGGGGTGAGAAATCCATCTGTGAATAGTACCAGGATCTGGATATCCCCAGTATTTTCAGGGTTCTCTTCAGGGAATGTCCTGAGCGTTCCATGGCTTTCATCACTGTTCTGTGGATATCATAGAAAAGAGATCTCATATCCTTTCCCTCCCCTGCAAGCGATCTCCAAACTTTTTTTTCATGTCAAGGTTTTCCTGCACAACTTCAGCTATTGTTGCCTTGAGTCTTGATATCTCACTTTCCTTCTCTGCCCTTATGCGATCCTCATCCACCTTTCTTCCGCGATTCTCAAATATCTCAGGGGCACTGTTCAGTAGCTGATCCTTCCAGTAGTAGAATCTTGCAGGTTTGATGTCGTATTTCCTGCACAGATCCGATACTGAGATGGTTCCGCTCATCCCTTCCAGGACGATCTTAAGTTTTTCCTCAGCGACGTATGATCTTTTCGATTCCATATATAAGGCATAAAGCAACATGGATCATAATTAATTTCGTATTTTGTCCAGAGATGCGTGAAACATTTCACACTGGAATACGGAATATCTGTCCAAAATTAAGGGGGGCAGATCAATCACGATCCTCATCTTCTCTTCCGGTCTGTACACCTTCCTTTCTGTCATTTATGAGGCAAATGAACCAAGTGTCTCTTAATTAATTTTCGAAAATGGCCAGAGATACGAGAAACGTTTCACATACCCTGTGGATCGTACGAAGGTCTTCCAGCACCATTCTTCAGAACAGAATACTTGAACCCCAGATCATGAAGATCAATGCTGTCAACGAAAGTGCCGATAAATCTTGCAGGATTGTCATCTCCTACATAGTCATCAATCATGTCTGGAAGAAGTAATAGCTGTCTCCTGCCCGTACCTGAAACATATGATCTACTCATCACACAGTATAATACTGCCTCATGAATAAACTTATGGCCCGAAAAGCGCCAAAATATTCTATCCAGAATTTTCACACAGTCTCATTCCTGCATACGTGGGATCATCGCCTCCTTAAACGGTGATCCCACAATAACAATGGATGGATGTTAATTCCCTTTATCCCGGGCTCTTAAGCATACCATCACACTTATCAATGAGGAAACGTTTATACTTTCGAAAGCAGTGGTTTACAACCTTTCCCATACAATAGATAGGATCTCCATCAGTTATTTTACACTTCCCGGAACGTTATTGGATTACGTTAATAGCACCAGAAGAGTGTACGGGAGAGTTAAAGCTTTCAATGAATGGCATTCTACTGTGGATAGAGACGGTCAAGAATCCGGAAGCCCTAAACGGAACGTGAAAAAAATACACTCTTTTCAACCTATCAGAATTATTATTTGTTCACTTCCTTCTGATCATTTTGCTTCTATTTTTGTTCCATTCATTTTTATTATTAGATGGACAATAATAAAGAGCGCTAAAGTTTATGATTCTGATACATGGGAAACGATTGAAACGACCAAAATTTTGAAGGGGCGATCTGGATGAAAACGCCAAGTGATAAACCCCCCCTGCTATCTGTACTAGTAATGGTCTATAAGAGAAAGGAATTCATTATGGAGGCCATTGAGTCAGTCCTGAATCAAACCGTCCCTAAGAGCGATTATGAGATTGTATGTGTGGCAGGCTTTCGGGATGATAACTTCTCAGCTTTTTGCTATCAGAATAACATAAAGGAGGTGTTTTGTGATGGTAAAATTGGCCAAACCATAGCATCTGGCTTAGAATCGTGTCGTGGTGATGTTGTAATATTTATCGATGATGATGATAAATTCAGGGATGACAAGCTTGAGCGGGTGCTTCAAGCGTTTAAAAAATACAAGTTCGTTTATTATCATAATAATACAAAATTGATAGATGAAAACTCCAGATCTATATTAGAATATATAAGCCCGTTTGACGTGCAGACGTCCAGGTCCTTTCTCTGGTATCCGATTCGTGGATTTCGCAATATTTTGAGACACAGAGTGGATTTTAACATGTCGAGCATAGCAGTAAAGAGGAGTAGCTTAATCCCTTATGTGAACATCATAAATGAAATTGAAACCTCCCAGGACAGCATTATTTTCTTCTTACTGATGCAGACTAACATGCCATTCTATTTCGATGCTGAAAAGACGACTTTTTATAGAGTACATAACTCTGAAACAAACAGTATTGGAAACACACCTCCTCAGAAAATTCTGGATACTTCTCTCAAATTCTATCGCAGCAGACTAATTGCTTATGAAGCGATGCGTTCCCCATTAGTCAGGAAAATTTTTTTCAGTTATGTACTAGAGTCCAAAATGGGGGCCTATATTTCTGGCCAATTGGATTTGAAGCCTAGTTTTTCTGAACAATTGAGGTTTTTTTCGATTGCTTTGACGAGACCATCAAAATTTTATATTATGTTGCTATTTGCAGCAGTACTTGCCAGGTTTTTTCCGAACTATGTACGCAGAATAAGAGATTCGAGAAGATCAAGGAGATTCGAGAAGATCAAGGAGATATAAACTAATGCAGTAAACTGCAGGGTACATAAAGAAAATTGATTTCATAGCTATTGTAAGGTGTCCAAACTTACGTGAAACAACGATATCCATTATTTCCCTCTTTGATCTTTGCCTTATCTGATTGACTAGGACAATGCAGTTTTATGCCACTATCCTCTCATCTGTATTCGCCGGTTGATTTTTGTGCATTTTCGCCGGAATAAAAGTGATCCAGATCGCCGGTTTAATTCTGATCCATTTCCTTATGTGGGAGAGGGTCTGAATTGTACCAGATGGAGGTGTGGAGAATGATCAGGGACATGAAGGATAGGGGAATGAGCAACAGGGAGATCGCAGGCGACCTTGGCATATCAAGGAGCACAGTCAGTAAACTGCTGAGGACAACCAGACTGGCGGATCACAGGAAAAGGAAGAGGGGTTCAAAGCTTGATCCATACAGGGAGAAGATCAGGGCACTCATAGATGACCACAACCTTTCGGATGTCAGGATACTATCAACATTCATATTCAGAAATATCCTCCTAAAAATTTAACATATTAACATAAAAGCTATGAAAATTCTCCCGAAATTTTTCAAAGGAAAATTGTTCAGATCTTTCTAAGGATTTTCTTGCATAAAACTCCTTTTTGTTTAAAGATTCAATAATAGCTTCCGTATACTCAGAAGGATCATAAGAAGATACGAATATTCCAGCATCTTTCAGGATCTCCTTGGTTATTGGGATATTAGAAGCTACAACGGGCAAGCCAGAGGCCATAGCTTCTATCATTGGAATTCCAAAACCCTCCTCTTTAGAGGGAAAAAGCAAAACGTCCGCCGCTGAGTAGATATCTCTCAGCTTTGAATCGTCGACATTTTTAAAACTAATCTCTGATTTTAACCCAACCTCCTCACCAACCCTGACTAGAACGTAATTATCTCCCAGGGTCTCAAGAGTCTTTTTTACCACAGACAAATTTTTTCTGGCGGACGAAGAAGACACCGATAAAATGATATTCTTATCCAGGGGCAGACCAAGAGATTTTCGAACATTTACTTTATCGCTGGTAAACTGGAAAACTGGATTTGTACAGATGTGAATAATGTGCAACCTCCCAGTGTACCCAAGACCGCGAATCTCGTCTGCTGTTACACTAGAATCAGTCACGATGTCTTCTAGCTCAAGTGCTTTTCTTATGTTCCAGGATATCTGCTTGTTATAGATTCTGTCTCTGAATTGATGACTATCGCTCTTAATTGCGGTAATATCATGGATAGTTACAACCTCCTTTATGTTCGGATCAAATACTGGTGAATCATGCTGACTTGTGTAATGTATGAGGTTAACATCATGTTTCTGAATGAATTTTCTTGTTACCATCGGCTGCATCATTCTATTAATGAATTTTTCCGCTGATAAGGGCAGGCTTCTACTGATAGTGGGCCTTACGATGGAAGCATTAGGATAAGGTGAAACAATATCAAAGTCTCCGGATTGATAATACACATGATGAGAATTGGGAAACGCCCTCATCAAGGTCTCTGCATACCTGCCGTGACCAGTAAAGTAAAAGTCTGAGGTCCAAATGGCCAATGATTCAAATAAATCCATTCATTGGCACTTCCTTAGCACGTGACCTTAACCTTTCTAAGCATAGCCCAGCTGAAAAAGCAATCCCACGAAAGCCATGAAGAAAAAGCACTGGAACTTCTGCAATTCTGTTTATCTTTCGAACCTTGTCGATCATAGTCAACATTCCCTCATAAGGCGTGCCAATAAGATAACTGGATGTCGCGCCATACCTAAAGTATTTTCTAAACTCCTTGAAAATGTTTGTGTCATTGTAATGAAAGATACTGAATTCAGATAGAAAAACTTCGCTACCTGCAATGATAGAGGCTTCAGAGAAAATAATCCTATCATCCTTTGCCACGATCTTATTGAATATATCTGAGGAAAGTTTAGATCGAATATGAGAAAATGCCCTCATTAGAAGACGAGTGGAATAAAGGCGAGGTATAACTAGAGGAATGCCAGTCGATGAGTTCTGCCTTTCAAAGGTAATCCGTTTATCCAAACTATCGAGCCAATTTATGAAGCCATTACCTACCTGAACCTCTGGAAACGCTATCATTTCGTGAGGCGAATTTAATACGGATTCCACTAATCCATCAGATGGCAGTCTGGTTTCATCCAGAATCAATATATAATCACCTGTAGCATTTACTGTCCCAAGGTAACGGGACATAAGCAATGAGCATTTCTTCTTAATTTCCAACGCCCCATAAAGACGGCATAACTTAGAAACTTCATTTAGTCCACTGGAGTTTACTACGATAACCTCAACTTCGCCAGTGGTAACCTTGCCTATTGAAGACAGTATCTTCCCAAGGTATTTTCCATGCATGACAGATATCTGGATGGTGAGCTTTGTCATTTTATCGCCTCATTCTCCGGAGAATATTCGGAATCAAAAGCAAAGAAAGGATCTCTGCCACACATAAGACATAAGAAAGGCCCATTAGAGATTCATCATAGTACATATAATGTGATGAGTCTATTTGGCTGCCGTGATAAAATGCCATTCTATTCACAGTTTCAACGGGGAAAACATTTTTTGTGCTGTTCTTGAGTATGAGATACGGAACATATTGATCCATAAGGTAACCGGTTATTTCATAGGATTCCAGCGGGAATCTGGTTAGAATTACTGCAGCGATCTGGTAATTTCCTTTCAATTCTATATCTCCTGAAATTCTGGCTGTATACCATCCAAAATCATAAGATGTATAATTCTGGTCACTGACCTCACCTGTACCATTTAGAAGTAGGTATGCGTAGTTATACCTGCTATTTACTAAAAAGTTGTTTTCTCCCGACAGAACTGCCGTTTCGCCGAAGGGCATTTCTCCGTTCACTTGGTAAACCGTAAGCCCATAGCTGAGATTCTGAATAGTTATGGAATAGTTATTCCCTACAACCATAATTCTTGCACCTATGGCATTACCGAAGCCTGAATTAAACGAGAATTCTGCCTGCTTATATCCCGTAGTTCCGTTTAGCTGAATTGAATTAGGTTCATTTCCAGTTCCATTTGCGAAGTAAAACCAGGAAATGCTGAGATATGAAACATTCCTTATGCTTGATGCAGTAAAGCTGACCGTGATGCTATATTTTTTGTTTGCACCAACAGCAAAACCTCCTGGGTGGGAGACAATGTTTCCATTATATGAAATTGAAGAGATGGAAGAGTTTTGCCCTTCTATCGCTATTTTTGACCCGTTAAGCAAAAAGCTGGAATAGTTACTGCCCCAGTTGGTAAAGGTATAATTCGATTTATTGAATTTATTTTCCAATACATTTTCTGAATAAGTTCCATTATAAAGAAATGTTTTAATTTCACTGGGCTTACTTATGTCGTTGGGTGGGATTACATCTATGTTGGCATTGTATTTGGAGATTCCAGCGGAAGTGTACTTCTGATTATTGAAAATAACTGCATTCATTCCCATTGAGCCAAATAGATCATAAAAACTACTATAGCCTCCATCGGGGTTAACACTCAAAGGAATATATGACTGAATACCATCGCTGGTGTTTACCGAATAAACTGCAATGCCTGGGAAGCCAAGTATCATATGAAAATTCGGATCAGCATCGAAGAAGTTTAGAACAGATCTGTATGATGAGAGACCAAATTTCTCTTCTAGCAGATTTGGGTAGGACGATGTAAATCCTATGTCGCTGTTGTTTTGAATGACCACGTACCTCACATCGTTTGATCTGAGATAGTAGTATGTATCATTGGTAAGATTATCCTTAATCAAATCACCAATGTAAGGAAGTGACGCCTGAGGCTTCGGGGAGACCCATCCTTGACCGCTAGGCCACTCTATTGCCGGCCAATATATACTGAACGAACCATTTTGATCATAAATGAAATGATAAACCGTCAGCTGATCTTGCGACATGACCCTCGGACTGAAAGGAGCTGAGTTAACCAGACCATTTGGAAGCGTTGGACCAAAGGCATTATCTCTCGCAGGGAAAAAGTTTCCTTCCAGAATCTGCCAACCAGAAAAGAGGAGTATGAGGATCACAAGAATTGATATGAAAGCATGCTTGCCCGATATTTTTTTAGACATTTGGTTATGGCTATCGTACAATCTCTCTGGCAAATGAATCTCCATAAGAAGAGCTTTCGTTGAAGCTTCCTTGCGACTGTGTTTGACTAATCTTATGCTTGGCAGCGTATGTGACAAAAGATTAAAAATGAATAGTATAATAAGTGTAGCGTAGGATACGGATACGAGTATCAGAAAATGAGCAGGCAAAGATAATGCTGTAGAAATATAGGTCCCTGCAATGGGGATATCTGGCAAATAAGAAAATAATGTTAACAGAGGTGGTATATGGGCATACAAAACCAAAATTACAGACACCACCATTAAAAATATTCCAGTTGAGAACAAAGATCTGGTTCTTGGATAGAATATATTTAAAATCGATAGAATGAGCGGGAGAAATAACGAAATATACCATGCGTAAAAAATAGGGCTGCCAATCACCAGAATGTCTATTGGATCACCGATTCCCGGTAGAATCCCTAGTTTTGATAGATGAAGTAGGATATCAGGGGAAGTAAAGACCATTGTGCTCCAGTTATGACCGTTAAGTGAAAGAACAGATAGGAGGTTTAGATTCCGTGAATAAAATATGGCATCACCTGGAGAAAAAATTCTTAAGCCTGTTGAATGTAATAAAAAGGCTCCAGTGGATACATTTATGTTAAATATTATAAACTCCAGCACGGGAATCGTCAAGAAAATGGCCACAGCAAGCTTAGGAACTGAGCTCCTCAATGGCACTCCATTGATTTTTGAAGAGATTGTAACCACAAGGGCAAGTACCAGAAACATTAACAGATAATCTGGATCTAGAAGTATGGTAAAAGAAATAAAAGAAGCTACTTCAAGAAACCATAATCGGACATTTAATACTATAAGGAAAACGGAAAGCACCATGAGCACCATTATTATGTTGTCAGTGATCATGCCTCCATCAACGAATAGGTTCTGGCTTTCAAGATTTGAGAATACAAACAAAAACGCAATATAGAAAAAGAGCAGCCTACTCAAATTATTCAAGTGGTAATGAAATGCCCTTTCTAAAAGTGACCTTATGACAGTTATTGAAATGTATATTAAAGCAAGATAAAAACCAATAAGGTATATTATAGTTATTTTCTCCCCCGTGAAACTGGGAAATTTTAAAAAAAAATAAACGGGCCAGCTAATGATTGTTCTGGTAAAAATAAAGCCAGCGTCTGGATTAAATGATGCGAAGCTATTTATACCGGGTAATATGGACCAGTATTGATCCGCATATTCATAGAATCCACTTCCCAGGAGGTAAGACCTGATAGAAAGAAATAAGATTACAAACAAAGAAATGACTTCTATGGTTGTAACTGGAAGCTCTTTTCTCATAACTGTCAGTTAATTTATAGTATTATTAAAGGGTTATGCATAATCCATGCAATAATTCTTCCTGAAAATAGGACCGTTGTTATTTCTGAGCAACAACCTGGGAGATCATCGATAGCAGAATGGTAAAAGTATATGAACCATCTATATTGAACTGCTTGTCATCAGCGGGATAGTGACTTACGACTCCAATTGTATCGTGAATTATACAGATGATTTGATTTACCAGAGCATTAAGAGGAACCAACGACTTTTACCATAGCTAATAGGATTATAGAGATTCGGGCAATTATAGGGGCGGTGTTCTTCTCATCATTCATATCACTTGAATCATATTTCAAGCGCCTTTAGGAGATTCTGCCAACGCTGTGACTTATACACATCCCTATTCAGAATGTATGGATGTCGTTATCTGGGTTAGTTATGCAGTAAGGTTAAACAAAGCCAAAAAATATAAGTTCGATTCATATTGAAGTTAATGGCTTTAGGAGAGTTATCATTCAACAGGTTAAGAATTCATTATAATGACCCCATGACATAGCAGCGATAGTCGAATGTCATGTGCTTAATGTATATCGAGTTGAGAAAATTAGGCGTGGAAGCGTTGTGATAGACGTAGGAGCAGGTATTGGGGAATTTGCTATCCTCGCGTCAAATAAAGTTGGGAAGGATGGTAAAGTTGTTGCAATAGAGCCATCTCCAGATGACTTTTAAACATTACAGGAAAACATTAAGGAAAACAGGTGCAGAAATGTTATTCCGATAAACAGTGCAGTTTCGGATAAGAAGGAAAGGCTTCTCCTTAAATTCAAAGGCAGAGAATTTTTAGCAGAGGCAGACACTTTATTT
>JAKBRR010000048.1 GCA_021845325.1 Thermoplasmata archaeon | reverse complement strand
ATGAAGACAGAAAGTGTATTAATGAAGACTATTTTTAAAGATTTGACTTCAGATGAGGCTTTGGAAACTCTGAATACTTCACTGAAATTAATTGATTTAATGAAGGAAGATCCTAGTTTTTTGACTATTACCATATGGATGTTCTATATTGATAAAACTAATAAAATTTTCAAACTGTTCTTTATCCTCACTGGACAGTCTGTTATAGTATGACTTTCTTTGTTTTTCAATGAAATTCTCAATATATCTGCTTGATTGTGGCTTTTTTAAAATCGTTTTACCATCAACATTGTTAGCCTCCATTCTAACAAAGTGAGATGAACTACAAACACAGTCGAACTAAACACCTTGAAACAAGGAAAAGATAAGAAGACCGGAAAACAGAAGACAAAAACGAGAATTATTCCGCTGCATATAGAACTGAGAGATGCTTACATGCAATATCTCCTGGACATGAATATCTCAACAAAATCAGAGGATCCTTTATTTCCAATGTCAAGGCAGGTGGTTGATCTTTATCTAAAAAAGATGCAGGATAAATTAGGATTTAAAATACATGCACACAAATTCAGGCATACCTTTGCGGTAAAGGCTATTATGGATAATGTTCCATTGAATGTATTGCAGCAGTGGCTGGGGCATTCATCAGTTTTTACCACGAGCATATACACTCAAATCACAGGCATGGATACTTCAGAGTTTATGGGAAGGGTGAGATAAGGAGCAAGTAACAAACTCATCGAAATCGAATGAGATTGCAGGGAGAGATTATGGATATTGCTAAAATTCTCAATAGGTCTGGGAAAGATAAGTATATGATTCTGTTTCCGTCGGCATTGAAAAATAATGACTTTCACATGAGCTTCCACGATGAATCTTATGGTCTTCACTTTAAAATTCATAGACCATATTCAATACAGTCAGAAGCCATAAAGTACGAGGAACTTATTGATATGATGAAAACTGAAGGGCCTAAAGTGCTAAATCATTTGATAAGGCTGCCGAAAAAAGAGCATGAGTATACCTGGTTTATCACTCAATTAGACCAGACTCAATATGACAAGGTCAACAATCAAAAGTCAATAAAAATCAAAGCACCAGTGTTTAAACGTTACGAGATTGTAGAAAAGAAGGAAACTCACTTTATTCCAAAAGATTTCTTAGATCTAAAAAAAGTCTATAAAGGTTGTGTTTTTTCAGGATATGTTCCAGATACTAACGAATCGTTTCATTTTCTTTCTCTTTCAGATAGTGAAATTAGATGTTTAAAAGAATATTTTGATAAATATCTACCAGATTGCTTAGAAAACTTCGATCATGAACTATATTTAAAACTTGGAGGTGTATTCATCACAATTGATCTGAACAACGATACAAAATTTATAAAGGAAAGCATGCCACATTTATTTGAAGTTACGACTAAATTCCTCAGGGAAGTTGAAAATAAAAATCTAGAATTGTATGATCAAAATAAATTAGGAGATGTGTTTAATTTTATGCTATTTTAACCAAACTTTCGCAAACGTCTAGCTTCATGTGATCTATATATACATTTATCCATTACACAACAAATGAAAGGCTTTAATGAACTGGTTGATCGATTGAATGAAATCAGCAACCAATGGATCCATTCAAACAGGAGCCATGATACTGGCATAGGCAAAACGCTTGAAGATTTATTGGGAATCAAAGAAAACAATTTTCCTGGTCCAAATGGAGAAAAGGTGGAATTGAAATCCATACGGAAGGATTCCTCTTCCATGATCACACTTTTTACAAAGAGCCCTAGGCCAAAAGAGTCGATTAAAAAATTATTGGAAGATTATGGGTATCCAAGTGAAAATGATCCAACAAAGAAAAACCTCCATGTAGACCTTTATGGAAACAGGGCAACTGAAATTAAAGGCATTCCTTCCTTAAAGCTGTCTGTGACACCAGATAGGATAGATATTGAAAATATAGATGGGAAACAATATGGCGGATGGGAATACGAAACATTGAAAAGATCATTCGAATCCAAAATGTATAGGGTATTGCTAGTGAAGGCAGATACAAGAGGAAGCAGGGGCAATGAAGAATTCAATTACAATGAGGCATGGGTCTTAATGGGATTCTCCTTTGAGAGGTTCATTAAACTTATTAGCAGCGGCACTGTGAAGGTCGAGTTAAGATTAGGAATATATCCTAAGGGAAGCAAAAATGAAGGAAGGATTCATGACCATGGGACAGCATTCAGGGTGCTCGAGGCAAATATTCAAGATTGCTTTGCCTATAGGGATAGGATAATTCCAAAAATGGAGAAATTATGATAAAGGAAACAAAGGAAATGGACTGGACATTTCTTAATGAGAATACCAGAGAATATACTCATATTTACCACGATTACCCTGCAAGGATGATCCCGCAGATACCGAGAAATCTTCTAAAGATTCTTGAAGAGAAAGAGGGAAATGTATTATTTGATCCATACTGTGGTTCCGGCAGTTCATTAGTGGAAGGGTTAATGGCAGGGTTGAATGTAATTGGGACAGACATAAACCCATTGGCAAAATTGATTTCTGAGGCAAAGGTAGAATACACCATTGATCCAAATGAGTTAAACAGGGAAATTGAGAATTTTCTTGAATTTACAATGTTTCCTAAAGGAACACCAAAGATCATAAAAAAAGATAACCTTGAATTCTGGTTTAAACCTAGCGCAATAAAAGGAATAGGATTTATAATTAGGTATATCAGTAGCATTAGGGATAAAAGGATTAGGAAATTCTTTGAGGCAACGGCCAGTGAGACCATAAGGGAAAGCTCCAATACAAGGAAGGGCGAATTCAAATTATACAGGTATAATGAGGAGAAACTAAAGGATTACAATCCAGATCCATTCTCTATCATGAAGGAAAAATTAATCAGGAATTTCAAAGGGTATGAATCATTTCACAGGAAAATGTCCGAACTAAATTACCAACCAACTTCTAAAGTATACTTAGCGAATACTGTAAACCAGATTCCAAAAATCAAAATAAAGGAAAAGTCGATCGATATTGTGATAACGTCACCACCCTATGGAGATTCCCATACAACTGTTGCCTACGGGCAGTATTCAAAGCTTTCTTCAGAATGGTTAGGGATATTGAGTCATAATGTAGATGCAGCATCGATGGGAGGAAAGAAATCTCAGCCTGAGAGTTTTGGATGTGATGAGCTTGATGCGTGCCTTAAAGAGGTTGATGCAATAAACCATATTAGGTCATTAGAAGTATATTCCTTTTACTCAGATCTGAGGAGTTCGATAAATAATGTTTCAAAAACCATAAAGAACGGGGGATATGCATGCTATGTTGTGGCCAATAGAAAAGTCGCAGGAGTACTTCTTCCAACTGATAGGTCCATAGTATGCTTCTTTGAAAAAAATGGGTTCAAGAACATTGAAACTTTTACAAGAGCAATACCCAATAAAAGGATGCCTTCAAAGAACAGCCCTTCCAACAAAGCAGGAAAACTTGAAGATACAATGACAAAGGAGTATATCATTCTGATGAGAAAGGAATAAATTGTAAAACATTTCCAAGTTTTTCTTTACATTTTTTCATTATTTTTTCAATGGGAAACCTATTTGTATGATAACCCTGATATTTCCCTATGATGTCAACGTTTCCATACTATGGAGGGAGATTTAACCAGCTGCATAAGATAATAGAAATTCTTTCTGAACATATAGATTCGTTTGATGTTGTAGTTGATGTATTTGGCGGATCAGGAAAGGTGTTGCTGAATATACCTGACGAATGGAGGAAGGTAAAGGTTTACAACGATATCAACAAAGATCTTTATGTAACATTTAAGGTACTTCATGATGCGGGCAAGAGGGCGAAACTCACCATGATGTTAAATCATGCATTTCCCCATGAAAAGATATTCCAGGAGTTAAAGGAATCAGAACCAACAGATGAGATAGAAATTGCATTCAAGACCATATATCTACATACATTTTCATTTGCGGGAGCTGGTATGAACTTTAAAAGATTTTACAGGAAAGCTAATGTACCACCACTAAGAACAGAGAGTTTTGCACACATAAAGAAATGGATTGTTGAGAATATGGATTTCAGGAAAATATTATCAAGATACAACAAGGAAAGAGTGCTGCTCTATCTTGATCCCCCATATTTGAGAGGCGGCCAGATATATAAGTATAAATTTACAATGGACCAGTTTACTGATCTAAAGGATGTGCTCGACAAACACCAGGGAAGCTATCTTCTTAATCTTTCATTAACGGATCCTGAAATGATAGGGATATTCGGTAAACCAGATTTTATAACTGAACACAACAGACCTACAACATTGAAACAACCAGGAAAGAATAACGATTGGGAATGTGGATACTGGTGGAAGTTTAATCAGTAAATATCGCAATATAGGGCAAAATTACATTTTTACATTTTTTTTCTGTTGCAAAAGTTTTAAGAGATATCTAATTAATTCACAATTTATGAAGAGAAATCCATTTAGCAAGGAATATAACTCAGGAAGGAAAGACCAGTTCGATGTGGATTATGCCATATTCAAGAAGTGTGCCAGTGAGGCTGAAACCAAGGAGGAGCTTATAGCAATGCTGGAGGAAAAGTTCAATTACGTCATATCCAGGATAGCAAACGAGAATGCTAAAGAGCTGCTTGAGGATATGCAGCTACTTTAAGCATATGTTAAAAATTATATATTAATGTACCTAAGTCTTTTAAATATGAGGTGTTATTATAGTAATGGAAATTCAAGAGGAACTTAGAGAGAATGACAATATATCTCTGCTACCTTCATTCGTTAATTTAGCATTCAGAGAAAAATTCCAGGAAAGCATAAATATCCTAGAACAACTTTACAATAAGAATAAGAGGTGGATTGTAACTTATTCTGGTGGGAAGGATAGTACCGCTTTAGTCGTTTTATCCCTATATATGAAAACTGTCCATCCAGATATAGACCTAAATATCACATATTCAGATACTATGATGGAGATTCCACAAATGTCAGTGGTTGCCTATTCATTCTTACAAGCTATAGAAAAAAGGTATCCTGCCAACGTTAAGATCGTTTACCCGGACATAAATGACACCTACTGGGTAAGGATGATCGGTAGAGGATATCCTCCACCAGGTCCAAGATTCAGGTGGTGCACTCCAAAGCTCAAGATCAAACCTTCAAGGAAACTTCATGAGGACAACGGTCTATTTATCACAGGATTGAGAATGGGAGAAAGCCAGCAGAGGGATATACGACTTAAAAGTTCGTGCTTGAATGGTGGCGCTAATGAATGTGGAAGTGATGTATGGGTTAACCAGAAAGGAATAGATGTGGCAGCTCCAATAATACACTGGTCAGCCGAGGATGTGTGGTATTTCCTCATGATGCCAGGAAGAAGGGCTATATCTGAAACTCAGCTTGTTGTTGATCTATATGGGAATACAGCCATGAGATTTGGTTGCTGGATGTGCACAGTAGTCATGAAAGATAAAACAATGATTGCACTTGCTAAATCTGGAGATGAGAAAGTGCAAAAACTTCTTGAATTCCGAGAATGGATCCAGATTGAAAAACTCAAACCTGAGAATAGATACATTAGAAAAGACGGAAGAAGGGGGCGGTTAAGTAAGAATTTCAGGGAAGAAATATTAAGCAGGCTATTAGATTTACAGAAAAAAACAGAATTAAACCTGATATCAACAGACGAAATAAAAATAATCAAGAAACTCTTAAAATCCAATAAATATGGAGAGTACTTTTAATTTAAATCGTCATGTTCTAATTCAGAATAAAGTTTCATAACAAACCCCATCATTTCTATCCTTGTAGTCTCATCTTTTACTATATTCAGTGTTCCCATTGCAAGATTGTCCCATAATTCATTTCGTTTTTTGAACTTGGGTATAGTTACATAAGTGTTCTCGCCTTCTCTTCTTATGCCTATTTCTGAAACCTTATTACTTCTTGCGATAACCATATATTCAACTTTCTCGCTAGCATTAACCTTTTCGCTTATTTTTACTAAGGCATCTTGTTTTCTTGCTTTTCTCTTACTGGCTGCCTCTTTTTTTATATATCCAACTATATTTTCTACATTATAGGTTTTTATAGACTTTTCGATTGCTTGTTTGGCAGTTTCCTGAAAATCCTTTTCAGATTGTTTTTTAGAATCAGTATCCAAAGTCATAGAGGTTGTATCACTATTGCTTCCATCTGGTTTTATAACCCTCCTTAGATATTTAGTCAAAAATCTAAACAGATAGGAACCTTCGTATAAACTTTCTCTGTCCAGATTGACTATCCTTTGGAAACCTCCATCTAGGTATACTTCCGAAAAGCTCTGATGGAAAAGTAAGTATATGTTCGTAAATAGGGCAAATGGGTCCCCTAAATTGTACCCTAATGCAACATTTTTAACTCTAAATAAAAAACCGTGAAATTCATAGGGAATAATGCGTCGGTCCTGATGATAATAGAAGCCAGATATACTAACGTGTTTTCTAGACCCCTCCTCATCGGGGATGTCATCGTCGATCTTAGGCAAAATTAGGACTTCTGGATTTAATCCTTCAAAGCCGTATTCCTGCAAATCCCTTTCGCATGGATATAGAAAAGGTTTGAAAACTTTGAATTCGTTACGCGTTGTTCCTTCAACTCTTAGTCTAACTCTTACTTCGAATTTGAATCCTTTGGGCCTTTCAATTAGTTCCAGGTAATCTTTGTGGTTTGTGCCGGGCACTTCATATTCAGTTCCATTAAAATTAACACTTCTTCTAATGGGTCCATCGGGGAGGTATTCAACAGGGGCCATGACTCCGACATCTGTTATCATCTTATCCAAATAAGCTAATGCCTGAGTTGACTTTTCCTTCATGTTTTGAATGTGCAAAACAAAATCCTCAAAATATTTATCATCTTCAATTTCCTCACCCCTTGGCGTTTTAAATAGAAATGAACTTATCAGGGTGGGGATTAAACCCTCCAGAAAAGGAGGTTCAAAGTTTGATATTTCATACTTTGTGTAATGCCCATATTCATTTTCAACGTGCCTTGAAGAAAGGTCAATATTTCCTAAGTTGACCTTATCCATGGACTCTGTCCTCAATATTGTGTTCCTAAAAAATGAGAGGGATACATCAGCGGTGAACTCCCTGCTTTGCTCCTTCTTTTTGGTAGTGATTTTGAACCTATTGCACGTTGAAGCTACTGAAAGCATTCCTATCCCAAAGCTTCCAATCACTGGTCTCTTAAATTTCTTGGTAACAGGTTCTTTAAACGGGTCGTCTTTTGAGCTCCCCCCGACATGGCTAAATATCGTCTTCAGATCGTTGATGTCCATTCCTTCCCCATCATCCTCAATTGTAAGCTTTGTTACCTTTATTAAGCCATTTTCATCATAGCCAAAATCGAAGGTAATTTCAACCTTTTCTGCGTCAGCGTCAAAGGAATTGCTTATTAATTCCTTTAAAGCACTGCCTGGGTTCCTATATAAGCCTGAAGAGATGTGTTTTACTATCTGAGCAGATACTTTGAGCGATATCGTCCCCTCATCCTTTTCGCCACTGTTTATGTTTTCCATTCCAATCCCCCATTTAGGTGTTCACCAAGAGCGTTTAGGAAGGCAAGGGTATATTCCATCAGTTTATCAATTGTATCTCTGTTTCCATGAATAATTGAAGAGGTCAACCTCCATAAGTTGCTCATGGTACCACCATCGTCGTCAAAAAATAAATATGGTTTACTTTCTTTGTTTAAGTACTCTTTAAAATACTTAAAAAAATCCTTTGTTGAATTCCCATTCGTTTTCTTTTTTTGTTTATCTTTCACTTCCTCTTTTGCTTTTTCAATTTTTTTTATTAAATCGGATGTATTAATTTTGTGCATCGCATAACGGCTAATAGGCGTTATGGAATCTTCACCTTTTTCCAGATTTTTTTTATAATATTTATCCCAATTCTTATAGTGCTCCTTATATTGAAGTTTCTCTGAGCTCTCCATATACGAAAGAAATCTCTGTAAATATACATCGATCAAAAATTCTTCTAGTGCAGCTCTCGCAGCTACAGCTGCAGCGTAAGTCCCATCCTCCCCTATATTACAAAAGCTTAGAAAATTTATTATCAATTCTCTATCCCTATCCGGAATTTTTCTCCTGATAGAGAGAAATTTTTCAGCAATTTGTTGAAGCTTGAAGTCATACCATTGTAGAGCAAAATCAATTTCGTTTTCAGTATCATGTCTAGCAATCTCAATTCTATTAATATGATTTCCACTACAAATGGCAAGTATATTTTCACCATCGATTAAAGATGAGGTATCTCCACTTAACAATTTCACGAGCTTAAAATCGTCATCCTCAGAAATCAGACATTTAAATTTATTCAGATTTGTCATCTCTTTTTTCATTCCTCCATCATCCTCTCCACTTCATCCAATTTCAGTCCAATCTCCCTTCCCTTCTCAGTCAACATTAATGTTGTTTCCTGTGGATAGTTCGATTTATTGATTTCCTCTTTTATGATCTTGAGTTTTTCAAGATCCCTTAGAATTTCTGTTGATCCTGGAAGGTCCTCATTGATTTCCTTCATGTTCTTTGGACCGTTCCGGAATAGGTATAGAATTAGTGCGTATTTGTCGGTTGCAGGGAGCTTATGACCATTTAAGACTAATTCCGCTCTTTTTAACTGTTCTGCGACTTCTCTTCCTCTTTTTGTAAGATCTATAAATATGGTCTTTCTTCCTATAATTTTCGTTTCAACTTTAATTAGGTTTTCTTCTTCCATTTTCCTTAAGCTTCCGGATAATGAATCAGATGAACTTATAACACCCAGTAACTCAGTCTTCTTAATTTTCCCATTTTCCAATAGGAATAATAAAACTCTACTAGAATGTCTTAAATCTAATATATTCACCATTTACTATTTAGGTAAACGCTAATTGTGAATATATTTCTCTATAACACCAAATACCAATTATGGTAATAGATAGTTTAAAATACTATTTTCAATTACCATATTAGGTAATTGATAATGGAAAAAATAATATTGAAAATGACTACGAATGGAAGAGCACAGATTCCTATGAAAA
>JAKBRR010000047.1 GCA_021845325.1 Thermoplasmata archaeon | reverse complement strand
TTCGGTTGTGGTGCGAGTATGACAACAGCTTCGACTGCTTGCACGTGCGAGCGGCTTGGACATACCGGCAGGTTCAGCAGATGATGATGGCGTACCGTGGAAAGACGAAGGTGTGCCCTGTGTGCGGATATGAAAATCCTGAGCAGGCTTTATATTGCATGCATTGCGGTGCGAAATTAGGTGATTGAATGAATAAAAAAATAATTTCAATAGCTGTAGGAATCGTTATTATTCTGGGCGGCATAGGAATTTATTATGGCCTTTCAAATTATGGATACATAAATCCAGGAATTAAAATTAATTCATTTACATCATCTTCAAATTCATATGAGAACAACTCCTCTGCTAATATTCCAGTATTTTATGCACATGTTGATTCATCCAAGACAAGCGAATATGAATTAATCATAAATGGAAATCCCGTAATTCATGGTGTTGTTACAGGCTCTGAAAATATAACGTTGCCTTCAACCTTGAGCCAATATGCCCTTATCTCTGCATGTCTAGCACCCCCGGGCCTTCATACACTTACCTTTAAAGTTCTATACAATTCATTTAGCACAAGCAAAACCATGCAAATATATACATTCCCAAGCGAAAGTTTTACAGAATCGCACGAATATATTGATGTCGGGATATCTGACCAGATCAAAGCATCAAATAATATTGATAATATTTCAATAAACGGCCATTCCGGGCCTGTTTATAATTTTATTCCAAGCAGTGCGGGAATATACAATATTTCATATTCTATGAGCTACAAGAATTTTCATTTTTCAGGAATTGCAAAAGAAATTTATGTATATAATATGCCTGTTCCAACAGGAATATCTTATAATAATTATTCTTACTGCTCATTAGATAATACTTCATGTTTCACAATATATATGAATGAAACTGGAGGTGATATTTTGGCCTATGTTCATCATGGCTATATTGATCTCACTTTAAATTATTCTATATATATAAATGGAACTTATTATACAACTGTTTCTAATTCTGGATATTATAATTTCAGCAGTTCTTCTTATATGTATTCTAGAGATATATCATATCCAGTAGCCCTAAATGGACAAGGGCCTTTTTACATTTATTATATAATTGGAGATAGGTATTATAATGATAGTGCATCAAAAACTATTGAAGTCCCATAAAATTATAAATTATTTTTATTCACCACGAATTTAAAAAAGATTTTAGGCCATTATTCATATCAAGGGTATAGATTTGTACCTTTTCAGTAATTTTCTTTTATTATATGGCAGATCTGCCTCGCTAGAACGTCATGCCTCTGGATCTCTATTTTATTCTCTAGATGCTTTTTCTTTTGATGAGATGATTTCATCTGTTCCACCTGATTAGTTCTTTAAGCTTCTCATGGATCTTCGGATATCTCTTTGTCACTGCCGCAAGAAAATCAAGCTTGCGTTCTGTTTCTGCCTTTCCGTATTTTTTATCTGCTTTCTTTATGGCCTTTTCTTCCTTTCCAATAGATTCCTTTTCTGAAAAGCCAACATACTTCAGTGAATTCGGATGCCTAACAGCGTTTCTTAACTCCTTATTTTCTCTTTCTAAATCTTTCCTTCTTGTTTTTTCTTTTACATATTTTGATTTCCTTACCATTTTATTCACCTTTTTATTTCTTTTTCGATTTTTCTCCCATTTTCCCTTTTAGATCCCTTTTTATTTTTCTCATATTTCTTTGATTTTGTGGATTTTTTGACTTTTTCGGGTGTCCTACCAGCCCCGCGGAGTGAAGCCCGATTTTCTGGGTTTTCCTCTATCGATAGAGGGGGAGGCGGGTACCTAGCCGTGCCGTCATAGTCCATAGCTGGAGTTCCTGGGGCTATTCTGTCTGCTATGATTATGTCCTCCTTGCAAAAAGGGCATTTTTGTTTTGTTGCCCTGGCATGGAATTCCCTCCCACATTCAGGGCATTCCACCATGGGCTGTATTCCCATTTTGAGCGATTCAAGAGGGAAATTCTCCGGATTAAAATCAGGGCCTTCTATGGAAATGGTGAGCTTTGTTGCAAGTTCATCGGGAAGAAGAGCATGATGGACCACCTCGAAGCTTGATATATTGTCAAGAATATAATGTTCTTTATCGGCCTTTTCCTCTATAGGGGTTCTGAATTGAAGGGCCGTTCTCTTCTTTGGAAGAAGAATGGAACCTTTTAGATAGGCAACGTAATTGAATTTATAGAGGATCTCATAATATAAATCGTGGAATGTATGTGTGCTGGCCCTGAAATGAATTCTCTGCTTCCTGAATGAGGTCATGGCATTAACAAAGGATTCATAGATCTGATATGACGGCCCTGATGGATGAGATTGAAAGACATCCCTGATCTCATCAAAGCAAAAGGTGGTCCATCCCGAGGAATGATGAATTAGGGAATTTGAAAACCATGACCAGAAAAAGCCCTGGGAATATTCAGACCCAAGCACAGAGATAACGTTGATTTCATCCCTTTTTAATGATTTAACAATGTCATCAGGCCTGCGTATCATGGTATAATGAATGTTCTGATTCTGGCTTATGTCCTGGAAATCAAAGTGGTATATATCCGGTGTATAGACATGGACCGGATATCTAGAAGAGAGGTCCTGCCATGTATCAACATCCTTGGACCTTAAAATTACCAAATGGCCCTTTTCAAAATCCTTGATTGCCCAGGATTGAATAAGCTTTGATTTTCCTGAACCAAAGCCTCCAAATGCGATTATTGTTGTACCACCTTGTATAGGATTATCTCCAAGGGCCTGATCCTTTAGATTCATTCTTCAACCTCCACATAATGGTGCTCATTCTTCTCTATTTCCTGGGCCCTATTGGCGTACATGCCGAAGGATTCAGGGACAGATCTTTTTATTAAGCTTCCAAGAAGGAGCTGCCTTGCTATCTTATTTTTTTCTTCCTTGCCTGTAAGCTGTTCGTACATTGATTCAAAGAATTCATAGCTCATAAAGAGCCTGTTAATACTCTCTGGAACCTTATTCAATGATACGGCATGGAGCTCTATCATCCAATTATACCAGTCCTCCCTTGAGGAAAATCCTTCAGTCATCTTCTTCTGAAGGTCCTCCCAGTCATGAACAAGTTCCGTATAGCCTGGAAGATTTCCTATATTCTTATTCTCTGTTTTCATCTTTTCTTTCCTCCTTTTCCTTTTTTTCATTTTTTTCATTTTCCTCCTCTTCCTTCTGGACAAATTTAGGTGAGACCTTCTTTGATGTCATAATTTCCATGATTTTATCGATCATGATCCTGTTGGCCTTAATTCCAAGCTTCTCGATCTGTAATTTCATCTGAAGATTCTCATCTGAAAGCTGCTCATTCTCTGTGGCGAAGTGGGCTACTGCACGGAGCTCTCCAAGGAACTCGGCTATTGGCTTGGTATGGTGCATTGTCAATGGTATTTTATAAGATATGATTCTCTTCCTTCTAGGAAGCCTCAGGCGGTGCTTCCTTCCCTCTTCTTCCTTCTGAGGCTTCTCATATTCCAGGAATGGCTCATCCTTTGCTATGAAGAATTGAGAGATCCTCTCATCATTCTTTGTCAATGGAATTCCCTCGACCGGCTGTGAAATGTTGAAAGATACAGGAATATGGTGGAATATTCTTTTGAATGCTTCCTTCCTTCCACGCCTTAAATATTCATAGCCTCCATGGGCCTTTGATACCATTGGGAATTCTGCATCCCATTCTGTATTCTCTCCATCACCGGTAACGAATACGAACCATTTCTCCCAGTTCTGAGGCCATAGTTCCATCATTGCCAGAGTTGAGAATATATAAAACGGAATAAGCCAGTAATACCATTGAATGTATGCTATCTGATAATAATCGGCAAGGATGATAAGGCCCATCGCAATGAATAAAAGGAATAAAATAAGAAACCATCCCAATCTACCAAAAGGCGGCCAGTATTTCATCCTTTTCAATAAAAGATCTGCTGTAATTGTGCCAAGGAAAAATATGACGACTCCCATGAAAAGGTAACCTAAAGCTATCCCTAGAAGGCCAAGGCCCGAGAAATAATTCGGTATTATGTTTGGGGATGTTTTATGAAGCATGAAAAATGTTTCATTATCAATTGATATTGATACATTCTTTTCAGTGGATGTTGTTGGAAGATTTATTGAGAAAGATTCTAACTGCCTGTACTGAGTTCTTATAGTTTCGTTTGAATATACAGGATTTATCATTGATTTTACCGGCGTTGTTATTGTGGTATTGTTGCCTATTTTGGTCGTTACATTATGCACATAATACCCGGAAAACTGTGCGACTGAAATAGTGATATTTTCGGCTTTTAAAGAGTATAAATCTAAAGAGATATTGTTTACCGGTATAATGGTATCTGAATGGATTATATTTATTCCGGAGGGAGAATTATAATAAAATAAGGCCAGATCGCCATTAGGCAAAACGTGGCCGCTTATGACTACTGAAGAGTCTGGCTGGAAGCCTGATGGAGATTCAACAGGAGATATATGAGAGATAGGAACAAGAAGAAAAACAGAGATTAGAATCAGAATTACAGGGATAATCAGAAATTTTTTCACTGCTTACCACCCTTCTGGTATTTTGAGTTATACTTGTTCTGATAATATTCAGACTTGGCCCTATGCTTTGCCTCCCTCTTTGCCTCGAAGTCATCCTTTTTAATGCTATAATATCCTATCAAAATGAGTACCAGGAAGGCCAGCAACGAGTATAGATAGAGATGAAGGTATAATAATAGGCCAAAGACTAGAGAAATGATAATAAAGGCTATTATGCCGTGATTCTCACCTGCATGCTTGAGCCCTTCCTTGAGGATTATGTATGCAAGGATAATCACCAGGACTATAACTAAATAATGTGCACTGGAAACATATGCAAGTAAAGATTTTCCTATTGAGGATAGTGATATCATTTTTTAGGCCTCCTGGTTTTAGATGGCTTAAGGAAGAAAAGAACTAAAAGAGCTATCAACATGATAAATGAAAGAAGATCAAGCCAGAAAGGCTGGAGAAAGATATTATCATCTATTGAACGGGTCCATGCTGGAGGGCTTATGTTAAACATATAGGCGTCAACACCCATGAAGGCTATGAAGAATATCATGCCTATAATTCCGAGAACCAATCCAGCGATGTAATCTATTGTTTCAACCTGCTTTTTATCCATTTTATGCACCCCCAAATACCGCAAGAAGGCCTTTTATGACTAAATATGCTATGAAGATTATGCCCAGAAGAAGAATGCCCATAAAGAGGGCTGCAACATCAATGCCGAATGGGCCTGCAAACCTTGATACATTCTCAAATACAGAGAGAATGTTGTTAAACTCATCCAAAACAAAGTTTATGCCTTCAACAAGATAAGATATGGTATAATAATCAAAGGCCTCGAAGATATATAAAAATACAGCTGCTACCCAGCCAAGGCTCCATAGAAGACCATATATGACCAGAGAACCGATCCATGCCGGAATCTGGGCAATGTTTGGAACAGAAAAGCTCCATATAGAATAGCCGGCAATTTTGATGTTTACAACATATGTTGGAAATGATGGAAATGAACCGGTATAAAGAGATGATTTTGGAAACACCGGGGCATGCGTATCAATCATCCTCCGATTCATGTAAAGCAAGCTGTATAGCCTTGAATATAAAGAATATAATAATTAGCAATGCAATGCCCCAGACAAGGGATGCAAGAATAATTGCAAATGGGCCTGCAAATGCAAAATCATGCTCGGAATTAGTAAATTCAGTGCCGATGAAACCCAGAACAGAAGATGCAGAGGATGAGGCCCCTGATGTGACACCACCCATTATGCCAGTAATGAAATTTCCAAGAGCTATGAATGGAATGGAAATAACCCAGAAAATTAATTCTAATAGATATGTGCCAATATTTCCGTTGTATGATGGGAATGATGGATATGAAAATGTTAAAAACATAATGACTGAAAATAAGAATAATTTAATCTTTGAACGTAATTTTTTAAAAAATAATTTTATTTTGGTAAATTTATGTAAAAATGTAGATATATTTATCATTGCATCACTTCTTGTACTTCTTGTGCCTGTGAACTGTCTTCCTTGCCCTGTTATACACCCTCTCATGCCAGTGGTGCTTTTTATCCAAATCATATGCACCGATTGATGCCGAACCGAATATTAGGATAATGACAAAGATGATGAATGCACCGATAACGCTATCTGTATAGCCGATATTTGTTTCGATTTCTATTATTGGAATAAGGACCGCTGAGAGGATTAAATCGAGGATGAGCAATGCAAAGATGCCGGTTGCCTTGTGCTTTACTTCTGACATTTTACCTTCCCCTCCTTGGCATATTATCGACCTTTCTCTCCTGCTCTGCCTTTGTATGTGCATGCCTTACTGCTCCGGCTAAGCCGAGAATTCCTGCGATGGCTCCTATGGCTATGAAGAAGTAGTATGCGATTCCGTCAAAGGTGAAGAATCCGGCCGGATGCGATATCTGGTTCCACTGTGAGGCTGTGTACTCAACGATGGCATAGTATGATGTGGATACGGTTGGGTTTATTCCAGAAACCAATTGAACGGTCCCGTTTGTTTTGTTTCCCAGTGCATTCGTATATGATACACCGCCAAGGGTTAGGACCTGGATTTGGCTAGCAGGCACGGTCAGTGGGAATGTAATATTTGAGGCACTGTAGCTTAAATCTGGAGCACTTGGAAGACCGAATGTTCCCGAGTACTGGACCTGTTCTATATAATTGCCTGATGTGATTGGTGTCTGAACCTGTGTGAGATTGTTAGGTGATGCAGATAATGCAACTGAATAGCCGTTGTTTATTACTTCAGTGTATTTTAGCTCCGGGCTGCCGAATGTGGACATAGTCGGATCTATTGCATTTACCACTGGGGCTCCTGTTGCATTTGTTCCAAGGGGTATGGCATAATCTGTAAAGGCTAATCCTGAAACTGTCGCTGTCCATGAATCAGATGATGATGCTCCTGCTGGTGTGTTTAATCCTATATTTATTATTAAATCGCTTGAATATCCTTTTCCTGCTGATGTGTTTAATCCTATTGGCAGTTCTGATAGTGGAAGGCTAAAATATATATTTTCTCCCGGCGTTATTTTATCGTTTACAAAATTCCCGTTTATTCCTGTACTGTTAGTGAAATAAAAGTATGAGTTAACCCCTGTTACCGTTGGGCCACTCAGGCTTAATATTCCTGTAATGAAATCATATTTTAAATTGTTGCTTGGATAGTCTGCTATGGGTATGGATGAATATATTGTTGAGGATGTGCCGTTAGTGCTGTTTCCTGCTACGGTAAATGATAATGTGGTTCCATTGCCTATTGTACCTGTTTTTAATGTTCCTGCCGTTCCTGATGTGCTCCATATTCCTGTATCATTCCAGTATTTGTCTGATCCTAATTTATCATTCTGCAATAGCCCGTATGCTTCTATATCTGACGGGTTTACTGATATTGGATTTTTGTAAAATGTGCTTAATCCTGCATTCAATGATACATTGGCTGTTCCGTTGTTATATTCTGTTTCGTTCCAGCCGCTATAAAATGTTGCCCAGGTGGCATTTGTATTGAGTGTTGGATCTGGCTGGTAATTTGTGGCTGATGTTGATGTTTCCGGAAGGGGATGAAGGGATGAGCCTGCTGGCGCCATCAAAAATAATGCGGCGATGAGAATTGCAAATGATAAAAGAAGCTTTTTATTCATCATTTGTGGACCACCCTTACCCTTCTTGTTTTAGAGCCTTTCCTTCTTTTCACATTTCGAAAGGCCGATGCGGGCCCTTCAATTGTGATTCTGATTTTTCCTTCCTTTCTAGTTTCCTTCATAATTATAATAACACAATCAACTAGAAGTAAGATGACCTCCGCACTTTTTTAATCAGAAAATCAGGATTTTACTGGATTTTAGATTTTAATATTTGATATTTATATGATTTTTTCCTTGTTTTGTGCCTATCGATAATGCCAAGAAAATATAATCCGGAAAGAATAGACCTTAATTCTCCAATGGAAATATTTATTTTCTTGGAAGCTAGATATATCTGAATATCCAGAAGAGACATTGACCTTGATTCAAGTCCCCCGATAATATATGCCACACATTCCTTATCTATTGTAAAGGACCTTTTCATTTCTCATCCACCTTTTTAAAATATAATACCTGGTGAATTGGAATAAAAAAATGGCCATGGTCATTTCGGATAAATATGCCTGTTTGATCCATTCCTTCTAATTTCCCAAGGAAAAAATTATCAAAGCCATTTTGATTTATATGGATCTCTATTGTATCGCCATCCTGGAATAGATATTTCTTTTTGAATATTCCCATATTTTCTATTTCACCTCAAATAATTTCTTTTCCTCTATTATTCTTCTGACAAATTCCGGAGATGGCTTTGAATAATATTTGAGGATGGTGGCCGGAGTGTCGCCAGTGTTTGCGATGACGATCTCCATTGGTAATTCTAGCTCCCTGGAAAGTGAAATATAGGTATGCCTCACTGCATGCCAGGATTTAGTTTTACCCAAAATCTTCGTGGTCCATGATTCTATTTTCCTCTCAGCTGTTTTTTTAGAGAAAGGAAACAGGCGTGGATCTTTTCTATTTTTTATTGAATTTATATATCTTCTTAAAACTGAAAATACAATTGAAGGGACATAGACATCCCTATAGAGATTCTTCTTCTCATCCCATATATGTATGCGGCCCTCAGCTTCATTGAGAGAGATTTCCTCAATTGATATTATTTCAGAGATCCTCATCCCGCTATAGAAACCAACGACTAAAAAAGTATGGTCCTGGATATTGTCAACTCCATTGAGAAGGGCCTCGACCTCATCTTTTTTCAGTGGATCATTAGAATGCCTCACCCTAGTTTTGCCTGTCTTATTCTCATGCGTTTTAAGACTTTTCTTATTTTTCTTTCTTTTCATTTTTCTTACAGTATATATATTCATATTTTTTTCCTCCTTATTTTTGTCCTATACGTGCAAGAATAGGACATATTATTTTACCTCTTTTTTATTTTTGAAATATTTAATAAAATAGTTAATTACAAAATAATCAGAATAAACTCCCTCTATTGCCGTTATAATTAATAAATA
>JAKBRR010000046.1 GCA_021845325.1 Thermoplasmata archaeon | reverse complement strand
GCCGGAGAAAGTTATAACATAGGAACCGGTATAACAACAACATTTAATGAAATTGCAAGATTGGTTAAATTAATTAGTAAGAGTAATTCCAGAATCACGCACGTAAAGAATCCTTTCAAGAATTACCAGATGTTTACGCAGTCTGACATGACGAAGACCAATAGCGAATTGAAATTTAAGCCCGCATACTCTCTTAAAAAAGCAATAGCGGAAATGATTCAAGTTGAATATTAAGAAAACCCTAAGACCTTATGTGATCTTAATATCCGCTTTGGTATGATATAACCTGCGTTCTTTTAAAGAGCAATTTTTGGCATTTCTTTACTATTCTCGGTGTTTGGTTAGAGGATCTCCTTCACCAACATACTAGGATGTTGAACTTATGAAACTCCCTGCTCAGTGATTTGGGAGATGAAGATAAAACAAGTTGCCAATATTTGGAAGAATGTATGGCAGAATACCGTATATGACGAAATTTACTTTTGGTAAGATAAGACGAGAGTCAAAACGAAAAGCGTAAAAAAGCAAAAACTTAATTGAATTAAGGCTTGGCCGGTCTGCCCTATCTAATGTCAGAGTATATAAATAAATTCTTGAATATATTATCTGTGACCTCAGAAAAATCGTTAAATCTTTATCATCTTCAAAAGTATGGCAAAACATTTCATATGAGGTTACAAGCAATCTTGTCCATTCTATGTGCTTTTGAAAAAATTGGGTGCCTCTGGTCTTACTAGGCATGGATGTACTTCCATGAATTCTATAATAGCTCAAGACTTCATTAGACCTCAGACCTTTTCCACCCGATCGTAGAAAACATAGATAGAAGAAGTTGTCCGGACCAGTTTTCACATCCACTAGGTCGTCGATGAATCTTTCAACGGTCCCTTTTCTAATCGCGATAGATGATAAATTGGTATCATATACGTGGCTATATCTTTTAATTAGATCTAACGAATTTATTTCATCTGCTTTAAATGACGAAATTTCATTGAAAGATTCTATTGCATTGTAAAATATCTTATAAGAATTTTTAAAGTACATATATTCAGGCCCGAATGAGTCAAATATAATCTGTAGCTTCTGCGGATGAAATAGGTCATCATCATCCAGGAAACATATCCTATCATTATTGGATTCCAGTATCCCGCGCTGAATGAATTTACCTATAGAACCCTCCATGACTATTGGTCTAATGTTCATGCTGTACCCGGAAATGTCAAATTCAAAATTGGTTATCAGTATAACCTCAAATCTGTCTTTTGGCAGCGTCTGCCTCTCCAGTGATCTTAAAGATTCATCAAGATACTGTTTTCTGTTATACGCTGTGACAATAACGGAAATGCAATCTTCTTCAGACATGAATCATCAGAGTATCCGGACGATTTACTTTATTACTACTTTATTATATATTTTCAGATTGCAATAGTCAACTTATGAATGATTGAAATTGTGTGATATTTAATAAATGACAGTACTGATCGGGTAATAAGGAATAACATAAAATCAGGACCGGGAGAAGGAGTGTCTAAAATTAAGCAATTTACTGACAAACATCTGATTTCGATATTGGTTGCCATAGCTGTAATTTATATTACGATAATCAGCTATTTTTCCTATCTTAGATTCACAGATTTTTTCACTTCAAACTGGGACATGGGTATTGGGATGCAGTCTCTTTGGACAAACACACATGGCTACCTTCTTTACGAATCCGGCGACTATGAAGGTTATGGAGTTCTTTCTTTTTTGCAAGTGCATTCGACATATCTCGCCTTATTGTTTTCATATCTCTATGCAATCTATTCCGGCCCTTTAACCTTGTTCATTTTACAGGCCGTGTTCGTAACACTCTCGATAATTCCCCTATTTTACCTTGCAAAAAAGGCTGATTTATCTTCTTTGCTGATTATTTTCATAGTGCTTCTCTACCTTCTAAATTTTTCAATAATCTCCGGTACACTCTATGACTTTCACTGGGAATCTCTGATCCCGGTTGAATTTTTTAGTCTTTTCTTACTAGTTCTGGAAAAAAGGTACTATCTATCCTTAGGCATTTTTGCCATAGGGTGCATGACACTAGAAATCTTTCCTTTCATTTTAGTTGGAATTGTGTTTTATTTTTTTATTACAAAATATCTTGGTGAAAATCAAAATAATTTCCTCTGGTCCGAAGTACCAAATAAAATGTTACTTTTATTTTTGTCTCTTGCAATAATAGCCTATTTCACCATCAGAATGGCCCAGTATTATATCATACCGGTTATTGTTCACCAGCCTCCTTATCTTGCAGGATTGGCAGAATCTTCCAATTCACTTCTGTCTTTGCATTTAGGTCTTGGCAATATTTCGCTTTCACTTCTCTACTGGTTGATGATTATCATATCTCTCGGCATGCTACCGCTTCTGGCTCCAAAATTACTTTTAACTGCAGCTCCGTGGATCTTTTATACGTTCCTGGTGACAACAGGATTCACAACAGGTTTCGGAAACCAGGACTCTCTTCTGACAACGCCATATGCAATGCTCGCCAGCATAGGTGGGTTAGAGTACCTGAGTAAAAATGGAGAAAATAGCTTTCCCAAAATTTTAGGATTGTCTCTGTTTTTTAGTACCGTAATCCTTTTGGTTCCAGTATATGGGAAGTCATTATCCTATGATATTCTTTCAATAAGGTTACCAGGTTTTTATTATTCTCTTATTCCTGTTGCTTTAATCGTAATAGGATTAATTGTTTGGCGTAAAAAACCAATTCTCAAATCAAAGAACATCATCAAATATACTGCCCTTTTTGCATGTTCACTGATTGCCATGAACTTGATCCTTAGCCCTGTCAACACTGAGAATTTTCAGGCCACCCCCCTTCCGGGTTACTCCTTTTCTTATTCGGTAAACCCGGAATTCAAATACGCTACAGATATTGCAAAACTAATTCCAAAAAATGCAACTGTAGTAGCGTCAGATAATTTATTCCCTCTTGTTGCTAACAGCAGGAACGCATATTCTCTTGCATGGATGCCATACAGTAATGGTATAATCGAGTATCTGCCTTTTAACGGGTCCAGTCTTCCGAATTACATTTTTATCGATCAATCTTCCTTTTATCTGCCTGAATTTCTTAATATAGCATCAACCAATTATACAAAATATGGATTATATGCCTATACTTATTCTAAAGAATTCCCTGGGACAATTGGACTGTACAAACTAAATTATAAGTCAGGTCCTGTCTTTATTGGAGTTCAAGTACCTAAAATACAGATATTTAACGAAAGCAATCTGCACATCGGATCAGGTGGCTCGGTTGTCAGATGTAATTCAGCGGAATCTGGAAAAGCCATTTTTGGTAGAACAAGTGATAATAAAAATCTCACAATCTGGTACGGACCTTATACCACTATATCTCCGGGAAATTATACCCTGACTGTCTCATTCAAGATTGTTGGAAACAAAACAACTGATTACCATGGAAGAGTTTTAGAACTATCAGGATGGGTGTACCACGGCATAACTATCTTCAACAGAAATATCACGTTTACTTCGAACATGAATGGAACCTGGCAATCAATGAAAATCAATTTCAGTGTTGATACATTAATTCTTAACGCTCAGTTCTCTGGTATTCTATACTCAAACGCAAATAATACTCTGTCAATATATCTAAATGACATGGTTCTTGTTGCTACCTGAAAATGCCTTTTCAAAAATGGAATCGATAAAAAGTCTCAGTTTTTCCTCTATGTTTTCTGCCTCAATCACTTCAGCTCTACTTATTAAAAATTCTGAAATTTGTTCATAATAAAACGGATCACGAAGTTTCTCGATGGATTTGGTCCATAGGCATGCGTCATCAGAATTTTGAAATAGTTCGTACTTACCAAGTAATTCAACAAATGGCGGAAGTTGAAATGAAACTACAGGGATTCCTAAATAGGTCGACTCTACCAGAGGAAGGCAGAAACCTTCATATTTTGACGGCACAATCACAATGTCTGTTCTGTTATAAATATCCTTAATATCAGCAACTTCTTCTACTACTTCTACTATATTTTCGTGATGTATCTTCTTCGAGAGTTCTTTTCCCACTTTACTCACCAGTATAAATCTGTACCCTTCTGGATCATTCCTGTGGAGTTCCTTCGCTATTTCCAAGAATAATGCTAAATTTTTGTATGGTCTGTCTGTAGAAATACAAGTTATTGTTACTACTCCATTTTTTAAATGACTCAAAGATAAATCTATATGCTCTCTTTCCAGATTGAATCTTGGCCTATCTTTAATAATGACTGACTCCCTTGGGTTAATACCAAGATTCTCGGCTTCTTTTTTCATAAATTCAGTAGTAAATATGGCATACTGAATTTTCCTCATCTTTTTGAGTTTCATCTTATAAAGAAAACGGGTCAGGAATTTATCAGAATACTCTGTAAACGCACGAAAGTCATGAAATTTAACAATAGATATCATGGGATTTTGCATAAAATTTATTAAAGTCGGCTCCGCAATTAAGACCAAACTTCCACAAATAATATTAAATCTTTTACCCAAGAACCTTGTCCTTGTTATTCCCATCGAGATTATTTCGGGTACTTTCTTAAATCCTTGAATCAGATGATCATAATCTGGAAGATACTTAGACGTGTATCTGTCTAGGACCTGATACCACTTCACACCATAACCTAAGTTTCTTAAAATTGATGCAGTTCTTAATATACCAACTGTAATTCCATCATTTTTCCTTGAGGCGTTGATTATTGATATGGCTTTCTTCATGCGGTGACTGAATCCATAATATCAATCAGTTTATTAATCTGGTATTTAAGTCGTAATTCAGATCCCCGCTTTACGCATATTTTCGGGTCTATATCTAAATTGTGGGAAATCCATAATTGATACGTTTTCTGAACAAAGTCCTCTCTACTGTTCACAAACCATCCAGTCTTACCGTCTAGGACTGTCTCAGACGGCCCTTCTTTGTTATAAGTTAATACGGGAACGCCACATAACATCGATTCAATCGGTGTTACACCAAAAGGCTCATTTGTAAAGGGAAAAGCAAAGAACTTAGCACCTGAATAAAGTTTGACCAGTTCTTCGTTTGATACCTTTCCCAAAAAAGTAATGTGTTTCTTGAGCTTTTGAAGACCCATACCAGGGGGGACCTTCGACCCGAACCCCACTATATTTATGCCTAGTTTTGCCGCTTCAATAAGTGCCTCAGTATCGGTTTCTTTGCCTATATAAGTGAGCACATACTCTTCCTTTCTGACGGGATTGCATGGATTAAATGAGTTGAAATTCTGTGAAGAATGGACAACATACGGTATAACGATTCCATAGGAACGGTAAATTGATGTTATATACTGTGAAACTGCGACCAGTTGTTTTGTCCTGCGTGATTTTTCGTTTATGATGTTAATACTTGTCTGTTTCAATTTACGGTTGAATAACTTAAAAAAAGACTTTATAAAAATGTTTGAGCTTGACATACTTTGAAGTACTTCATAAAATGGTGGACCCTGTATCCACCAAATATCTGACTTCGGCATTACAGTTGCAGAAAGGTCTATTACGTAATCAGTCTCTGAAAATTCTGACTTATCGGAAAAGTTCAGTTTTGAAATTTCAAGAGCATCAAAAAACCAATTCAGGGACCAGAGTAATGATTCATTTAAATGAGGGAACAGCTGATTTTTTAATATTTTGGAAATGAACCCGCCTTTTTTTTCAACAACTCGAAGTCTTAATTCTATCAACTCCTTCTTTTTATCAGGAGAAAAGTAATTAGAATAAACTGAAAGATCATATTTATCACCCAGTATCTCTATAACCGACTTCAGAAAAGTCATTTGAACAGAGAAACCAGATGGCAGTGGATCCACTACCAGTGTAATGACCTTTTTTTTGCTTTTTAGCACATATCCCGATCCATAATCACTTATAAATACTCTGAGATAAGAAAGGATAAAAAGAATCTTAAAGCAATAAGCGTTAAACGCTTCATTGGTAAACGGCACGGATTTGAACTTTGCTTCACCTGTTGGATTTGACGTTTCTATAGTTATTTTGTGTTATAAACGTGATAATTTTATTCTTGATGCTGTTAGTTCAGTAAAAAATAGTGAATCAGATCAATTTAGAACGGAGATAGTTGTAGTAAAGTCCTTTCATAATCCTTCAATTGAAAAGAATCTCTCAGAATTAAACGTAAAAGTTGTACATAATGATTCCGCTATTATAGGAATAAGATTCGGTGAGGCTCTTAAAATTACCCGGGGCGAGATTATATTTCTATTGGATGATGATGACATTTTTTTTCAGGGAAAAATTCAAACGCACATGACTCTTTATAAGAAATATAGCCAGATAGATTACATTGCAAATGGATATGATACGATAGATTCTGATGGAAATAAAGTGAAAGCCAATATCAGGAAAAGATCTCGGAGTTTAAGATCGTTACAAAGCGATGAACTACTTTTTGAACGGGGTTCTAACTTATGCGATATCATATACGCTATCAAAGCACTAGATATGGGTTTTAACAGTAGTAGGGTGTCCTTTCGTAGATCTGCAATAATGCCTTATTTAGAATATTTGAGAAATATTGAGATAAACCTAGATACCGGTCTCTTCTTTGTTGCTTTTTATTTTTTAAGAGGCATACTGGATATTAAGGATGTATTAACCAGTTATCGAATACATCCACAAAATATATCAGCTAGGGACCAAAGCAAAGATCTTAATTACGGTAAGCTGGATGGTATAATCAGATATGCTATGATAACTGAATCATTTTACAGATATTCCAGATTGAATCTGCATGGAAAAATTAATGACCTGAAATTTGGATACTATTGTCTGTCCACTGAAAACACTGCAGCTCTTTTCATTTCACTGGTCAAACGGGAAAAGTTAAAAAGTATAGCCGAAAATTTATTCAGACAGATTTTTTATTCCATAAAGTGTAGAGATATAAGATTTTTTTACAGAACCATCCTTTTAAGTATTTTTATCACTCTGGTTGGGTTAACGTCGACAGGACTCTTAAGGAAAATCACTCTTAAGTTGGGCGTAATCCCAAATCTTGCTTAGGTAAGATAACACTTGCCCTGAGGAATCTACCGGTGCATTTTCCCGTGAATGTGATAATTAATTAACTGTTTTGATAAGTATTGGTTGTTGCTTCTATCCACTGCCTTTGTCTTAGGATAATAGACTTTTTTGTCTTTTTATTTATTATATGGCATCATAATAATCTCTCTAAACGATAATATTATAGAAACATATTATATCCAACAGAATTATGAAGATGTTAATTTCCGGAGGCAATGGCTTCCTTGGATCCCATATCGTTAAAAAGGCTATTTCAAATGGAATTGATGTAACAGTTGTTGACGATATGTCCACGATGAATACAGATAATCTTGGTGCAGAGGTAAGCTTGATTAGAAAAAAGATTGAGCATTTTAAGACGGACGAAAAATTTGATTTCGTTCTTCATTTTGCAGCCAGACCTTCTCCTGAAGATTATATTAAACATCCTGTTGAAACGATCCTTTCAAACTCCGTTGGTACCATGAACATGCTGAACATAGCAAGACAGTCAGATGCAGTTTTCCTGTACACATCCTCTTCAGAAGTTTATGGAAATGCTTCTGTACTCCCAACGCCGGAAACGTACTTTGGTTACGTGAACCCCAATGGGATCAGGAGCTGTTATGATGAAGGAAAACGATATTCAGAGGCCCTGATAATGGCTTATCACAGGGAATACAATATTGATGTAAGGATAGAAAGACCATTCAACGTATACGGTCCAGGAATAAGACCGGATGGCCTTTATGGTAGAGTAATTCCAAGATTCATATTAAGCGCACTGAAGGGAGATGACATTACAATATTCGGTGACGGCAGTCAGACCAGAAGCTTTCTGTACATAGATGACTGGCTTGATGCAACATGGAAGTTATTGAATAATCCGGGTCTTTCTGGAGAAATTCTTAATGTTGGTTCTGTCTCGGAGATTACAATTAATTCGCTTGCGAAAACCATAATCGATCTAACAGGGAGTCATTCAAGAATTGTCCATCTAGATCCAAGAGAAGACGATCCTTTCAGAAGATCTGCAGATATAACCAAAATCAGGAAAAGACTGGGTTGGGAACCAAAAATTTCACTTAACGAAGGTCTTGATAAAACGATCCAGTGGATCAGGGAGAAATATGCATGAAAATAGGGCAGGTTGGTTTAGGATACGTCGGCCTTGTCAATGCCGCTGTGCTTTCTAATCATGGCAATCTCGTCATCGGGGTAGACGTTGATCATTCGAAAATAGATGCTCTAACTAAAGGTATGGTTCCAATTTTTGAGCCAGATCTTGAGAAGTATCTGATCAGTGGAAGGAAGAACCTGATCTTTTCAGATGATTATTCCGCACTGTCAGAATGCGAAGCTATCTTCATAACAGTGCCAACACCAAATATTTCTGGAAACATAGATCTCAGCTATGTTACAAAGGCAGCTGATGAGGTTGCGAAGATCAACAGATCTGCTATACTGATAATCAAGAGCACTGTGGTTCCTGGAACTGCATCTTTTATATCCGAGAGAACTGGAATGAAAGTAATTTCAAATCCTGAATTCACAAGGGAGGGTAATGCCATTTATGATACGGAACACCCTGACAGGATAGTCATAGGCGGTGAACCCTGTGATGTAGTAAAGGAGATCTGGAGCTTTACAGGATCGCCTGCAATAGTTACAACAAACGCAAATGCAGAGCTGATAAAATATGCCAGTAACGCATTTCTGGCAACAAAAATATCATTCATCAACCAGATGGCGGATCTCTGTGAGAAGATACCGGGTGCAGATGTCAACGTAGTTGCAAAGGGCATGGGTCTGGATAAACGGATCGGGAATGAATTCCTCAAAGCTGGTTTGGGTTTCGGCGGATCTTGTTTCCCGAAGGATACGCAGGCATTGATAACATTTGCTAGGTCAAAAGGGGTTGACATGAGCATTATCAGAGAGGTATATGGATACAATGAAAACAGGATATCCCTGATATTGCAAAACGCCATGGAAAGAGGGATATCTTTCTCAGGATCCAGAGTGTGCGTTCTAGGCTTAAGCTTCAAGGATCTCACAAACGACCTGAGGG
>JAKBRR010000045.1 GCA_021845325.1 Thermoplasmata archaeon | reverse complement strand
ACGGGAGAATAGACATAATGAGAGCTATGATCATGTCCAAGACGAGGGAGGACAGGCAATTTTATCTCTCAAAGCTTCTTCCCATGCAGATATCAGATTTTACCGAGTTTTTTAAAACGATGGAAGGTTTCCCGGTTATAATAAGGCTTCTCGACCCCCCACTGCATGAGTTTCTTCCCGATAAGGAAGAGATAATGAATGAAGTTTTTTCCCTGAAAATGAGACTTTCTTCAATGAGAGATCCAAAGGAAATTGACGATGCCGTTGCAGTGTTAAGTGAGAAGAACAAGATATATCAGGTAATAAAGTCCCTTGAAGAATTCAACCCAATGCTTGGTTTCAGAGGATGCAGGCTTGGAATCAGCTATCCTGAGATCTACGAAATGCAGGTTAATGCAATAATAAAGGCAGCCATTAATGTATCAGATGAAGGTAAGAAGATATTGCCTGAAATAATGATACCGCTCGTTGGAGAGAGCAGGGAACTTGAGATACTCAGAGAAAGACTGGAAAAGGTTGTCCAATCAATTGAGGGTCATGAAAAGATTACATACAAATTCGGTACAATGATAGAAATACCAAGAGCATGTGTCACTGCAGACAAAATTTCAAAGTTTGCAGATTTCTTCTCCTTCGGCACAAACGATCTGACTCAAATGACTTTTGGATATTCGAGAGACGATGCAGAGGGAAAGTTTATGTCCAAATACCTTGATAATAATATCCTCCCCGGAGATCCTTTCAGGACTGTGGACTTTGAGGGCGTTGGAGAGCTAATGAAAATGGCTGTTGAAAAAGGCAGGAGAGGGCAGCCTAAACTTGAAATTGGTATCTGCGGAGAACAGGGTGGAGATCCGGAGACTGTTGAGTTTTGCCATAAAATAGGCCTTGACTATGTTTCCGCTTCGCCGTTCAGAATTCCTGTTGCAAGGCTTTCTGCTGCTAGGGCAGCAATTATGAATGCTTGATAAATACCGTCTCAAAAACCAAATTTCCACAAATTATTTTGATCAAAATTGACATCATAATAAAATATGAAATAGAAATGCATGAAAATGCAGGAATCTGAAACATCTCACAGGAATATCATATTGATGGTCCTGATCATTGGAACAATGATGTCTGCGGTTGATTCGACCATTGTTCTTCTGGCTTTACCTAAAATCAATGGAGCTCTTTTGACAAATTTCTCCTCTTCCATATGGGTCATCCTGATTTATTTAATGGTAGTAGCCATTTTTACTACACAATTGGGATCAGTTGGTGATTCTCTGGGAAGAGGAAGGATATTTTCTGCAGGAATTGCATTGTTCACAGTTGCTTCGGTTATATGCGGACTTTCACCTAACATTTCCGTACTTATTTCAATGAGGGGTGTTCAGGCTTTTGGTGCTTCAATGATGCAGGCAAACTCAGGAGCCATAGTTGCTGACACGTTTAACCCAAAAATCAGGGGAAAGGCCTTTGGATACACCACCCTCGGCTGGAATATAGGAGGAACTCTTGGAATTGTTCTTGGAGGAGTGATTACTTACTATCTATCATGGAACTATATCTTTCTCATAAATGCCCCCATTGGTCTCGTTGCATTTATTTTTAGCGTGAAATACATCAGAGATTCAAAAAAAGTGAAGCATGTTTTCGATTTTCCTGGAATTGCTGCTCTTGCCATATCGCTATTCTCGCTGTCATATTCTGGTGTAGATGTAGCATCAGGGGCTGGAAAGTTCACTATTTTAACCTATCTTGCAATCGGGATAATTTCATTTGTAGCATTCCTTATAATAGAAACAAAGAGCAAAAATCCCATAATTGACCTGGGAGCATTTAAATCCAAATACCTTAGCCTATCTCTGATGGCCACATTTCTCCAGGCTACCGGATACCTTTCGGTGGTCTTCCTGCTGATATTATATCTACAGGGTGTGAGGGGACTTTCTCCGCTCTATGCTGCCCTGATTTTGGTGCCTGGTTACGTAATTGCAAGTTTCCTTTCTCCTAAAATGGGAAAGGTTACTGATAGATTTGGATCAAGAACCATGGCCACTCTAGGCATATTTCTAATGATTATGGCAGTTATCATATATACGCAGCTTAACAGCACTTCCTCATATTATCAGGTTATAACCGGATCGCTCATAGCCGGGGTTGGAGGTTCAATGTTCTGGCCCTCTAACAATAAGGCCGTGATGGCTGCTGCGCAGGCAAAAGCATTTGGATCAACTTCAGGTTTACAGAGAACTCTGGCAAACATAGGAACGCTTCTAAGCTTTGTCATAACAATCTCTGTGGCTTCATTAACTGTTCCTAGGTATGTATCATATGAGATATTTCTTGGAGATGGTGCCCTGAATTCTGCCCAGTTTATAGCATTCATGGGAGGCTTAAGGTACGCTTTCATAGCTTCTGCGGTTATACTTCTCGCTGCTGGATTTTGTTCATTTATGAGGTCAGGAAATGATATTCATATAACTGGTGCTCACCCGGAAAAGAAGTCGTAGTCATAAATTACCATCACTTCAGATTTTTCTTCCATACTTCTTACCTTATTTATCATCTCTTTTGCATTTACCATATTCTCTGAAAAACATATGAATACACCATAATTTGAATCGGTGATTGAGAATATGGTACTTTCAAGAAGTGCCTTTCTGATATTTTCTTTGTTTCCGGAAAAGATACTAAAAAGAACAACATCCGTCTTTGAAAGGTCAACCTTAATAGTAACGTTAAGAAGATTATTCTTCTTCATAATATTGTAACGCCACTTTACTCTCATTAATGGGGCATCAATGCCCTTTGCTATGTCTGAAAGGTTTGCCCTTGGGTCTTTTCTAAGCTGGTTAATTATTTCGCGATCAATAGCCCTGGAATTTTGATTATAGGAAATAGACTTTGGAAAATATCTCATCACTGGATTGCCAAGCTCTTCTGCAGCCTTTGATATCTGATTATTTATTTCAGCCTCATTCTCACCTTCAAACCCATAAAGGGTAATCTTTTCAAGACATTTGATTTTAGTTCTGGATCTTCCACTGTATTCTCTTTCAGAGACAAATGCTGCGAATCCCTCTACCTTTCCCGTCAAAAAAGGTGACTCCATAACAATGAAATTTTTAATAATTCCATCATCCAGCATTTTTCCCATTCTGTAATTAAGGGTCTGCGCAGAAATTCCTATTCTACTGGCAATTTGTCTCTGTGGAGTCCTTGCGTCTTTTAGAAGGGCAAACAGAATTCTCTTATCAACCAGATCCATTCGCTTCTTAACCCATTGCTATACATAAAGTTTCCAGTTTTCAAAAGTTATGAATCTCAAAAACATTTCATAAAATTTTTTTTTACAAATAATTTATTAATTAAAATTTATCGAACCTTGTGAAATTATCCAAAGTTCCTGTTAAGTATCCTAAGATCATTGCGTTGATATGGGTTGCTGTTTTCCTTCTGTCAATACCTGCTTTCCTGAACTATGGTCATTACGTGGATTATAGAAATTCAAACGTTTCCGGCTCTGGTACAGAATCTGGTGAAGCTGCCTGCATAATGGAAAATGTCAGTTCCCTGAATGAATCGTTAACCGTTGTTGTTACTGGAAATCCTTTTGATAATTTCACAATGGCAACAAATGTTCTTGCGTTTCAATCAAAACTTTCACATTCAAATCTTCTGAATTACAGTTCTTCTGTCTCCCCGTTTTCTCAATATGCCGGCTACATAAACAGAGTTTATTCATCTTTTACACCTCTGATAAAGAATAATTATAATGAAATAAATTCCACTTCCCAAAAATTATTTTTGTTTCCTGCTTTATTTTATAAATTATGGGTACAAACAGGGTTTTCCTCATCAACTATCTGGACATCTGAGTTGAAAGCTGGTTTCAATGGATCCATTTTTGAACAGAATTTCAGCTATTACCTCAATAATTCATATAACTACAATATTTCGCCTCTTTCAAACATACTAAAGGCAGTTAATCACTCTGCCTCCTCCAACAGCTATTTTATCCAGAATCCATATACAGATTATATCCTCAAAAATGAGAATATTACAAACTTTCAGGAATCTATTGTCCTGACTGAAACTGAATCATTTTATCTCGCTGGGAAAGGATATTCCTTGACCTGGGAAATGATATATTCTGAAGTTAATTTTTACAATCCCGGTGTCGGTTATGTTGAACACTTTGATCTGCTTAATTCACCATATGAATTAATTTCAGGACTGGTAAGCCCCAATCATAAGATATTTCTCATAACAATAGGATTTAATGTTAAATCAGGTTTTGAATATAAAAATGGCTCTTCTCCGTCAGAAGTTGATTATAAGTCCATAGTTTCAATCTCTAATGAATATTTCGGCTCGACGGCTTCCATAACAGGAAACGGAGCCATATCTTACCAGACTTCTCAACTAACTTCATCCTCAGGGGCCGCATTTGGTCTCATTTTCATATTCCTCATAATTGCTGTATTTATCACTCTTGTATCATACAGGGCTGCTATTCTTTCTATTTTCTTCGTGGGTATAGCAACATTACTGGGATACACCTCCATATTCATAACAGGTTTCTTAATAGGGCATGTAGACTACGTTGTAACATATACCTTAACCGCAGTTATATTAGGCATTTCTACTGACTATCTGGTTTTTATGATTGCCAGATACAGGCAGGAACTGAGGGAGGGAAAGGATGAAACTACTGCTATGGAATTGGCCATAGAAAGGGCAGGAAAAGCCATTGTCATTAGTGGAATAACCGTTGCAGCCACCCTTGGAATGTTTTCCTTATTGCCTCAATTTAAATCGTGGGGTCTCGTATTGATGATGTCCATAATATTTACAGTTCTCCTTATGACAACACTCCTTTCATCCATAATGTATGTCTTCAGGAAGAATCTCATAATGAAGAAGGGAATGGTGCCCTATGAGAAGAGTTATAGAGAAAACTCTCTATTTTATAAAACAAGTAATTTTTCAATTAAACATAAGTTCCTTGTTGCCCTTGTAATAATACTTCTTGGTGTGCCGGCCGGATATTTCTTCCTTAATGTTCCAACAACATACAACTTTGAGACAGGGCTTCCTTCGTCTATATCATCTGTAAAGGCCATCAATTCAATAAATTCTAATTTTGGGGCAAGTCAACTCTATCCGGTAATTGTTATAGTTCCAACCTCTTCCTTCTATGTTGATGGAAACCTGAATAAATTGGGAAATACTGATCTTATGCATCTGACTGGAACTTTCTTATCTACGAACGGAATTAGTGAGGTAATAGGTCCTTATTCAAACGGCACCGCCATGGTTATCTCTTCCACTAATTCGCAATATATAATTGATAATGGAAAATATGTTTATTATACTATTTTTACCAGCTATGACCCTTATTCCACTAATGCAATAAATTTAGTTCAAAGTCTAAGAGATAATCGCACTCTTATTGTTGGTGGTTTAACTTCAACTATTATTGATGAAAAGAATCAAAATTCAGTTGTATATGGAGAACTCGAAATATTGATAGTTTCAGCGATTTTTGTCATCCTATTCATCTCATTCAGAAAGTTAAGATACCCAATAATATCACTATCTGGAGTGTTTTTCAGTGTTTCCTGGAGCACTTTCATCTTATGGGTTATTTCTAATTTCATATTACATGAAGCTTTGATATATCTCATACCCATAATTCTCTTTATAATTCTTTTCTCAATTGGGAATGACTATACAGTCTTTTTAATTTCTAGGATAAGGGAGGAATCAAGGAATAGAAGTCACGATGACGGTGTAAAAATAGGAATGGTCGGCTCTGGGAAAGTTGTTACTTCACTTGGTCTTATACTTTCCATTTCATTAGGCTCACTGGCTTTCATTCCAATTTCATTCCTTGAGGAACTGGGGCTTTCCTTTGTTATTTCACTGCTCATTGATACATTCATCATCAGAACATTCTATTTCCCTTCAATGCTGAGCATTTTTGAAAGATTTTTCAATGTGAAAAAGATTTAAGGGATTTATTTTAGGAAGGGTATGAATGGGAATTTCAGTGATAAAATTTAATTTCCACCTCAATATAATGGCAAAATCTGATTAAATGAAAAACGAAGTTCTTATGGCTCTGCGTTCATTTATCATAGCCGCAGGGGCTTCTGCAGCAGCAACTTTTGTAGGTGTGTATGGTGTTTTCATAGGTGCAACAGCCGTGGATATGGGATGGTTACAATCGACATCCAATGCCATAAGCAATTCAGGTCAACTTATCTGGGGAAGGCTTAGCGACAGGGTAGGAAAGAGAGCACCATTCATCATAATAGCCAGCATTGCCAGTGCAATTTTATGGTTATACATGGCGTTTATCACATCTCCTGTTGTTCTTATTCTCACTTATGCCCTTTTATCACTGTTTGGGGCTATGATAGCTATTAACTGGTACTCACTAATCGCGGACAATATTTCCTCTCAAGGCAGAGGCCATTTTCTATCCAGAATAAATAATATAGCCTCAATTGGCACGATCATTGCAGTTCTGGTTATGATAATATTTTTTAGCGGCGATGTCTCTTCAGATATTCTCATTCCCTTCGCAGCAGCATCTGCATCATATGTTGCGTCCGCAATCATCGCATACAAATTCAATGAGGTAAAATCAGCACCTAAAATTTCGTCTAAAATTAGAAATACATTCCGCGAAATGAAGAAAAATTCTATATTCTACAGATATTTTACAGCCACAAATGTTCAATCTCTGTTCTGGTCAATGGCATGGCCAATGTTTCCCATCACAGTTGTTTCAATTATGAATTTTTCACTTGCAACTATCGGCCTCCTGACTGTGGTTTCTCTTCTCTCCAGCATAGCAGGGCAATTTGTTTTAGGAAGGCTTGTTGATAGGATTGACCGGGTGCCTCTCATATTTCTCAACAGGGTTATGCTTTGTCTTATACCAATTATGTATGCCTTTTTTATAAATTTTAGGGAGTTTCTTCTTCTCGAGGTATACAGTGGTTTTGTTGGAGCTATTCAAAGCACTGTTATGGTATCTTATATGATGGATATTGTACCGGTAAACCAGAAGGCGGAATATATGTCACTGATCAATGGGATAAATGGCGGGATATACTTTGTTGGTGCTCTTATCGGTGGATACATGCTAAGTTTTTTCATTACCTTATATCCACTTCGTGAAGCACTCATTTTTTCATATGTCATAGTGTTCGCGGGAAGATTTCTTTCATCGCTCCTTTTCCTGAGAATCAAAGAACCAAACAAGAGAACCAACAGTGGTCTTGGTATATACTCGATTATATTCCGGCAAAAGGACCCTGGAATCCCTTCAGGTGGAATAATAAAACCTAAATGAATGAAACATCTTATTGTTAAAATGAAATGATTTGCAACATTTAATTACCCCTCTCCATCCATTTCAAAAAATCAGCATTAGATATGAGCTCTTCAGGTAATTTACCTTTCTTCAGAACATTTCTCAGGTAATAAACCTCAGCCATATTCAAAAGACTTTGCCTATCCCCTTGATTATCAGTTGAATAAGATATACAAAACATCAGTGTTGAGGCAACCATATGACCCATCATATTCAAAATGTCCTTGGAATAAAGCTCCACATTACTTTGTGAAAGTAGTAGATTCACCTCTTTCTTCATGTCTTCAACAGATTCTCTCACTCTTTCCCTTGTTTTCTCATCATCAATATTTTCCAATAGATCATTCAGAACCTGATACAATGAAATATGTATCTTCTTTTTCAATATTGCCTCAAGCATATCTAGAGCCTGTATATTGCTGGTTCCTTCCCAAATAGAGGTAACAATGGCGTCTCTGTGAAATTTGGCGATAGGGAATTCCTCAAAGAATCCTATACCGCCAAATATTTCCATTGCGTACCTCGTTATCGCTGTAGAAGTTTCTGCTGCTATGTTCTTTGATAGATGCGATAGCAATCTTGCCAGATTATACTTATCTGTGTATGGTGGTTTCTCATCACATGAATCTGAAAATTTCTTTGCTGCAAATATAGATAGAAATAGAGATCCCTCCAGTTCAGATTCAAGCTCAATAAAATCACGTCTAAGGAGAGGATGTTCTATAATTTTTTTACCGAATGAAGTTCTCTCGTTTGCATACAGATATGCTTCCCACAGCGCCTTTCTGGCAATCCCGCATGCCGCAAGCGCATCATCTATTCTTGAAATTGTAAGAACCTCCATGGCATAATATATTCCCTTATTCAGATCCCCTAGAGGGAAGGCTATTGTATCTTTGAATTCCACTTCGCCTGTTGGAACCGCAATAGTCCCAAGCTTTTCCTTTAACCTTCTAATTTCATAATTAGGTTTATTCTCTAAATTAAGGGCTGGCACAAAAAAAAGACCGATGTTTCTTACACCATACCCCTCCTTAACTTTGGCAGTTACAATTGCTCCATCTGCTAATCCTGCGTCACTTGCAAAATATTTATCAAAACCTTGTAGTGTCCATATAGCTCCACTTTTCTTTGCGATTGTTGTGTTACTTCCCAGATCGCTTCCTCCCTGTATCTCACTATAGTATGTTGCACCAAGCCATCCTTCATTACCTGCAATATAAAATGGAAAATATTGATTCTTTAAAGAAGAATCCCCATATTTGGAAATAGCGTAAGCAGTTTGTGCTGTTAAGGTTAAAGTGCAAAATAAGCCAGAATCTGATATTATGTATCCGGAAATAAAATGATAAAGCCAGGGAAACTCTCCAGAAGAACTCTTGCTCACGACTCCGAAACCGAGAAGTTTTTTTAAAGTATTTACATGGTCAGGAGATATCCTTACATAATCGATTCTTTTACCTAAAATGCTCCATGTCTGGAGCTTGGGCTTGGATCCATGATCTATGAAATCTGCTGATTCGATCATTTCCTCTGAAACATATTTTCCCAAATTTATTAAGTCTCTATCAGGAATAAATTTAAAAAATTGAAGAGCACTGTTCAAAGGCATATCATCTTTGGCATAGTTTAGACCTTTGCTTAAAAATAACTCTGAAAATTGGTTTCTCATGTTAAAATATCAAGTATTCCTATAAGACTTTTGTTATTGTGTGTTAGAATTTTGTCTGATTATTTTCTATTTCTTAATTGTAAAATTCATTATTACATCTGACAATAAGTGGAAGTAATTTTCCTAACTTG
>JAKBRR010000044.1 GCA_021845325.1 Thermoplasmata archaeon | reverse complement strand
AAAAGTTCTTCTGATTTCACATAAAGTAAATGAATGAAGGCTTATAAATTACCCCCAGAGAGTTGAAGAGAACCATTAAAAATAGTGCTATCGATTATGAAGGTCACTTCAATGTTCCTGAAAGTATACATTCAGCACTTTTCGGTTTCAACTCCTCTTCATATGGTAGTTCAAAATATTACGATCAGAGTCCAGAAATCGCAACAACTGATATTCAGATTAATTCCATAGTTTATCACAATGGTTTATATGTTTTAGGTGGTGAGAATACAACTCAGTCACCTCTTCTCATGACTTACAATACAACACACAGAAAAATGGATATACTCTCATCAAAGGTAAGCAGTTCCATAAGATATATTGATACAATGACCATCGAAGGTAATTTAGTGGCATTTGGCGGAATGCCTTCTGGATCTAATGGCCAGATACTCCCAGTGGAAATCCTTAATCTTTCATCCTGCACATTTACATCCCTTTCCACTGTTTTTCCTTATTTCTCCTCTGTGCCAAACATATATGCAATGTCATTCCATGGAAAGGATTTATTCATGGGCGGCTACTATCAGGAAGCGGGACAGGATGGATACCTTACAGAATACAATCTCTCATCTGGAAAAATTACAAATCTAACATCCCAAATGCCCCAGGGTACAACAATGATTAATGTTGTTCAATCTTCCAATAACACACTTTATGTTTCAGGCAACGGTCAGAATCCATTATCCTTCGTCCAGATATTCAATCTTACAACCAGTTCTTCAAATGTATATTCCCTTCCCAATTCATATTACGGCATATCATCTGGATATATCCTTAACAATTCCCTTTTCCTTGGCGGTGGAAACCATCTTGGAGGATCCTTATATGAAGTTTCCAAAAGTGGATCTTTTACAAATTATAGTTCTCCATTTTCAAGCATTGCCCAGATAAATGCCATAGGAATGATGAATGGAAAACTTCTTGTTGGTGGATGGGGATTGAACTCATCCTTTGTCTCACTTCTCAATCTGAATACTAGGAGAATTGTCGGAAACATAACCCCGGGAGGAGGATTCAAATCCATGGGATCGAATGTACTTTCATTCGCATCCAATTCCACGGCTGTCCTCATAGGTGGAACTGTATCATCCCAGTTCACAAACTATTCCGGTGCACTGCTTGCCTCTGTCTCTGACACATATACATATACAGACATGTGCAGTTACCTCCAGAAGTCATACACACAGTATAATTATGACAACCCATTGAATGATCAGTTCTACGTATGTGCAGAAAATAACATAGTCCTGCCAGGATCAAATCTTACAATTACTGGCCATGATCTGATGAAAAATGCAAACTATAATTTGAAATTCCTCAAAATTAATGAAACTGTTAAAACAAATTCAAACGGCATATTTTCGATCAAATACAGCCTGAATAAAACGCAAGAACCTGGTGATTATCTCATAACGTTGCAAAATTCCTCTACTAAGTACTATAACTATTTTGCAATAGCATGTAAATTTAACAAAATGATCCATGGGGCCCAGTATCCTGAAGCCTCAAAATATATACCCTATTCAAACCTGAAATACGGATCCGTTGTGAGGGATGGAAACTATCTAGAATTCTTCAGGATTGCCAATGGAACTTTTCCCTACACGTCTCTTGATTACGAGGTTGAATGGAACCAGATACTTTATGAGAACCTTACGTCAAAAGGTTGGACAGTGGCACCTCTCAATCAGTTAAATTACGCATCCCTGTATTCCATAAATCCATTAAATGATCAGTACAGTCCATGGACAGATTACGGCATATCAAGGGTAACACAATCAGGTCAGTTCACCAACTTCAATACACAGGATTCATACTTCTATCTTTCCGGCAATACCATGATAACCTGGATACCATTCAGTGATGTGAATGAATCAAAATTCTACTGGTCACTGGATACAGACTATGTGCAGAACAGTCCTGTATACAATCCAGCATACAGGGTTGAAATAGGACAGGACGGTATATCTCTCTTTAATTCAACCTTTGCACCTACATCTGTTAATCAGAGTGCAGCAGCAAACGTTCACTTCTTCCAGAAAGGTCTCCCATCTGGACAGGAATGGAGCGTAAAGATTCTGAGCACCGGTGATAATGGAAGCAATCTATTAAATACGGTATGCGGCAGTGGAAGGGAAATATCACTATCGCTTAAGAATGGCACATACAAATATGTCATATCATCACAAAACCCATTGTACACAACATCAAATGCAACCGAAAGAATACATGTTAATGGATACGCGCAGCAAAGTTCCACTTTTATCATATCACCTGAATCAACATACTATCAGGTATACACACCTGTAAATAGAACAGGTGAAAGGAAGTTTACCCTTGGATCACTGCAATCCAAAGAGGCCATAAGTTTTGGTGTGATGAATTCAACCCTGAACGTGAAGATATATCTTGGTACTGAGATATTATATAATGGCAACATAACTGGTACGCCATATTCACTCATATCCATGGGAAGGACAGATTCCTACGGTTTCGTAAATTTCATCGGAAATGGTGACGAGATCACCATCTATGCAAACAATTCCGGCAGTAACAGAGGATACATAGCATTCAGCATGTGGGATTACTATATTGACAGCTACACGGCATCCATGATAACTGTTCCACCACAGTTCAGTGAAAACCTCAACGGAAACAACTTTCAGGGACAGTATAACAATACTGGACTATCATTTACATTAAAGGCACCATACTACAGATATCCAATTGCTCTTGCCTTCTGGATAGGAGAGGGATACAGCAATCCAAAGACTGGAAAGAACTGGTGGGCTCAAATAGGATTCAACAACTGGCTTTACGGAATGAATGATGTTTCATATGCAGGCTGGGGTGCGTTTTCAAATATCTTCGGATCACCAGGGGGCACAGATGGCAATTATCCAATGATACCAAATGAAACCTACACCATAACCATGGAGCTTGTCAAGAATACAACATGGGGATTTTTCATAAATGGGCATCCCATAGTTGAACCCGGACTTGATGGATATCTGAATACAACAAGCAAATATGCCAATGGTGGCGTAACCATGGGATTCGAGGTTCTCACAGAGGCAAGATCTGGTTACGAAAATACAACCTCCATTCTGCCTGATCCCGTAAAGGCCATCACTGCCCAGAGTGTTAGAGTCAACGGAAAGTGGATCCCAGTATCAAATTTCTCCTTCAACAATATCGGAGAGGACTGGTATGGCGATGGTGCATCAAGTTCACCAGGCATGAATTTATGGTCCACTGAAGGCCACATGGAGAATTCATCCATAAGCAACGGAACACTCATATTCAGCAATAAGGCTTCACCCATATTCGATATACCAGCAATACAGCAGTATACAGCAGCCTATCCTCTTTACGGTAAATACGTATATCCATATGAAAACATGAACCTGTCACTGAATTATGCAGATGCAAAACTCTTATCCAATGATACCATATTTCTCAAAATAAAAAATAACAACACGCTAGCTAGCATTATTTCTGTTGATAGTTCAGGCACCCTTCTTGGCTTCCGAAACTTAATGTTAAATAATGGAACATACTACATACCAAACAGACTGCCCGATGGAAGGATTGCAGTTATAACAACGCTGGAAAGCAATGCAAAATCATTGTCATACAGCAACAGGATCGAGGAGATTGAGTTACGTTCACTTAACAGCTTCACCTACACTGTTAATTTTATGGAAAAGAACCTTCCATCACATCTGGCATGGTATGTTAATCTCAGTAATAATTTCCGATCAGGAGAGATTTCATCATCCAGTTATTCCTTTGCACTTCCCAATGGCACTTACAATTTCTCTGTGGCATCCAGCATCAAGTCATTTAATCCTGATCCAGCCAGTGGAAAAATCACCGTTAATGGGAAATCATTTACCATAATAATCAACTTCAATCTTAATGGATATAATCTAACCTTTAACGAGGATGGTCTTCCGGACAACTATGCATGGTATGTCAACCTCACAGACGGTTATAACTCAGGACCGATTCACAACAATACCTATTCATTCCATCTTACGAATGGAACATATAATTATTATATCGCAGATAACACTGCAACATTCCGTCCCAGCATGAAGTTGGGAACAGTGATAATTAAGGGTAAACCCATGACTGTGGATACTCTGTTTAACAGGAGCAGATTCTTCGTTTCATTCATTTCCCATGGCATACCTTCAGGCACACAATGGAATATTAATTTAGATGGGATAGTTCAACATTCAGACAATAGAACCATTTCCTTCAGTGAATTGCCTGGCATATACAATTACACGGTTTACAACCTTTCATCCTATTATGCACTTCCATATGCAGGTTCAGTTGATCTGGTTAATAAAAACATATCTGTCAACATATCATTCCATTCCTACGCATATTTTGCAATAGGTGTCACTCCTGATATATTCACATTAATATTCAACGGAAAGAAGATGGATGGAAACTCATCTATTTCAATGAAGCTTGCTGGTGGAAATTACACTATTTCTGTAATGTCTTCAGGTTATATCACACAGAACATGACCCTGTTCATAAGATCAGGCAGCAACGTTGAAATCATTGTCAACCTTCAGAAGATACACAGCAACTCATCAGTTTCTCAGCTTGGCATATATGCAATCATTGCAGGTGCAGGTGTTGCAGTTGGAATGCTGTGGGGTGCATTAGTTTTCAGGAAGAAATGAAATTCCTACGAAAGTATGGGAATACTATATCTATATCTCCTTTTAGCTTAAAAAATAAAGGAGCTAAGATTACTATAAAATAAAAATGTGTTAATAGTTAATTAGGGATAGGTCGAGGTTATGAATGGAAACATAAATGAATGCCCTAATTGTGGTGGTACAATACGATTGAAAAACGCGCCTTTTCGTTACCATGGAGATTACATAGGAAATTTTGAAGCATTCGTTTGCAGTATTTGTCATCATTTGTATTTTACAGAAAATGCAGAAAACGAAATCAAGGCCGTTCCAATTGAATTAAAAGATTTTGGGCCATTTGTTGAACTGTAATTTTAAAGTCACCTGCTGAGTGATATAGCAGACAAAATATTATAACACAAAGATAATCTCTTAATCTTCCTAAAGTTCTAATGGATGGTGACTTTAGTCCCTGCTTTTTCGAACAATTTCCACAAAATAACTATCAGATAATTGATTCTCCTTCCAGAATTGATCAAAATAATCGTCCACTACATCCTTCAGCAAAGCAGATTTTTTAGTAAATTTTGGATTGTGTTCGTATACATATTCTATTAATTGATTGACTGTCATTTTATTGAACTCTTCCTTGATCTGAATTACTGTTTGTTTGTATTCATCGCTTAAGTGTGACCATATGCTTGACGCATAACTGAATCCTTGAGGTGTCAACGAAATACCATTACCTGACGATATTAGTTCATTTTCTGTACCTTCGTTAAGATCTGTTGCAAGTTTCTTTGAAAATGGTCCATAATATAGTGGGATAAATTCATATTTATTCTTTGATTCACTGAATGGATATCTTCTTTGAAGCATGAATATTTCTTTCTGAAGATGTGTCTTTGTAGGTACACTTTCATTATCCCTCATTGATTTACCCCTTGCATAAAGTAAAACATATAACAGGTCATTTGGGTTTTTCATTATTAGCAAATACCGCCATAGATTTAAAATATGGTTCAACATATCCATTTTTTATGAATGAACTATGTACGCTTAAAATATCAAATTTAAGTGTTTACTAACTCAAAGGTTCATAACATAAATGAAGTTGTAAGTAAATCTCTAAAAAGACCTAATCAGTTTTATAAAAGAATGAATGATTTCACAAGCAATAATATGTTAAGATCTGTTTAAAGGATAGAATATGTGATAATGACCTACTGAAGGAACTGGGGTATTTTCATACCTTGGTAAATTCCGAGCACTTTAAAAATCCCATTAAAACCTATAACAGAGAAAACATTTATTGGAAAATCAAATCTAAGAGTTCACGATGTTACCATTTCCGAGGGAAAAAATGAAGGAGACATAGATTTTATTTAATCAATAGATTAATTTTTCAATAATATTTTAAACAGAGCATTTTAGATTGGTTTAGTCTTCCCTATATGTAGTGAACTGGTATGGCTTAAATGTGTGAATTCCAGCCAAACGAATTCAATTTATTTAATATTTAGAAAAAAGTTTTATATTATAGTCTATGGAAGAAACACCCTTTCCAAACATATGTAATTAAATGGTAATCATTCTATCCTATTTCAGGATGATTTCATAATGAAACTATCTTACTTCAGGATAATTTATATAGAAAAATTGGATTATGAGATATGATTGAAAGGCAGAATCTTATCAGAGTGCTATCGGAATGGCAGCTATCTGATCCTCCGGATACAAAACCTAGAGATATGAATATACCACTAAACCTGGATTTGATTATTTCAATTGTAGGCCCAAGGAGAGCAGGTAAAACATTTCTAATGTACGATCTAATAAGGAAATTAATAAGGGACATTCCTAAGAACAACATTCTTTACGTAAATTTTGAGAATGAATATCTTACAGGAATGAAGGCCACCGATCTTGATGATCTTATTTCTGTTTTCTTCGAACTGTCACATCCATCTGAAGACTATCCAGTTTATCTGTTTCTGGATGAGATTCAGGTTGTGGAAGACTGGAGTAAATGGCTGAATCGAATATATGAAAGCAAGAAATATAGAATTATTATTTCAGGTTCCTCCTCTAAGCTCCTTTCAAGGGAGCTGGCCACACAATTACGGGGCCGAACACTGGATTTTACCGTACTCCCATTAAGCTTTCATGAATTCTTATCAATAAGATCCTCTCTTCCCGAAAACAAGAAAGCAATGTTGATGAGCGTCAATAGGGGAAAGGTTTTGTCGGAATTAAGGGAATACATGATCCATGGCGGTTACCCCGAGATTGTGCTTATGAATAGTTACAAGGAAAAGTTGCTTCGTTCCTATGTTGATACCATGATAATAAAAGATGTTGGAGAACGGTTCCATATTGAACCCTCTGTTCTTAGAGTTTTTGTTAATTACTGTATTCGAACATATTCAAGCCCTGTTTCTGGCACAAAAATTTACAATTTTCTAAAATCTATGAATTACTCAATAGCTCATGAATTTCCCCTAAAATTGCTTGATAACTTTTCAGAAGTTTTCTTCATATATACACTGGGAATTTTAACAGGTTCCTTTAAGAAAGTTTCACAGTTTCCAAAAAAATTATATGTTGTAGACACCGGTATAATAAATGAAATGACCAGTTCAGTTGATATGGGAAGAATGATAGAAAACATTGTTTTCATGGAACTCTTCAGGAGGATGAGTAAGAGTGGAAAATTCAGGATAAATTACTGGAAGGAATATGGAAAGTCTGAGGGTATGGAGGTTGACTTTGTGATCAGCTCAGGAATGGAAATAAATGAACTAATAAATATAACATATGCCGGATCTGAAGGTGAGATAAGAGAAAGAGAGAGAAAATCTCTGATTAAAGCTTCCAGAGAGCTTGGTTGCAGTAAACTAACAATCATAACCTGGGATTACTGGAATGAGGGAGAAATAAATTATGTTCCACTTTGGTACTGGTTACTGAGTGATAATGATTTTAATAAATTATGATATTTTTGCAACCCTCCCCATTGACAATCTTAGGTTGCTTATAATATATATTCGCAACTATTACAGTTCAATGAGTGTTGAATAGTTAGAATTAATAGTTCCCCATTATCCATATTAAGTCCTTATTATCAGGTTAAAAAGATCCTTAAATCATTCCTTAAGACTACACTATCTCTTAGGGCATCTTTTATAAATTTATCATTTCTGCTTTTCATTTTTTCAACCTCACCTGGTGTTAGCATTATTGGCTCATATCCTGGAGGAAAATCAATATTTCTAAGCCTTTCTAAAGGATTTCCAGTAAAATTACCAATTATAAGCAGATCTTTATCACTCCATAGGTTAAAATCACCCCTTGCATATGATCCTATTAGCATAACGGAACATTTAAATGGAATATTTTCTAAATAGGATTTTGCTTCCTGAATTACCTTATTTCGTTCCTCTATTCTTCTTTCAATGACTTCCATTTTTCCTCCACTGCATCTATTATGGAACTTGAACTAAGTATTGCTTCATCTGCGTCCTCCATTGTGTAATAATCTTCTGGGGTCCCTTCAGACCAAACATCAGTATATCTCGTTGGAATGTAATACTTGTCTATCTTTCTTGCCAGATCTATTGTTCCTTGATTGAAATCAAGATCCTTCATAAGGAAATATATAGAATTCCAAAAATAGGCCTTGCCAATGCCATTCAGATAGGCTTTTATTGCATACTCTGCTGCCTGTTGTGCCTTAAAGCATGCCCAGTTATAAAATTGAGAAGACTTATCATTTTCTGCTGATCTTAGTGTATTTTTTGCATTTTTCATCCATCGATTGAATTCTTCCTCGTCAAGATAGCTGGTCATTATATTCAGTTAGCCTCATACCTTATATTAAAATTCTTTTACGATATTTTGCATATATTCATTACCTATTGTTTTTCTTCTTCTCCGTGAATTTTCACTCTAATTATTGAGAAAAGTATCAGACATGATATTCAAAAAGACATTGAAAAAAATAGTCGAAGAACATCAGGGAGAAAGTATCCTGTAAAGAATTATAAGAACAGCGATTCCAAATAGATTGATTATAAACAGCGGAACTGAAAGTGCGATACCATATTTCAACGAGAACCCATAATAAATATAAATGGATACAATTTCCTGCAAAAGTATAAGTGTTCCCAGGACAATAATCGGCCTGTAAACTTTTACACTGTTCTTTCTCATCTCTGTTGAAAAGATATATATGATAATAATTGAAATTATCAATTCTGCTGCTAACACTCCAATATTCAGGAACCACATTACCTCACTCATACATTCATTCCCCTCCTCTTCATCATTGCCACAATTTCATCATATATCTTCTCTACCATTGCAGATGGAAAGTATATTTTGCCATATCCTTCACCCTCCTCAACGATCATTTCACTTTTTATCAGTATGTTAATATGATGTTCAACTGTTCTGTAGTTCACATCCAGTTCCCTTGCAAGGCTGTTCATATTCTGTGGCCTGTTTATCAGTTTTTCAATGATTCTCATTCTCATTGGGCCACCTCTAGTAGCTCCCAGAATATACCACACAAGCCTTTCAGTCTCCCTGTCCAATGT
>JAKBRR010000043.1 GCA_021845325.1 Thermoplasmata archaeon | reverse complement strand
GTTCATGGGTTGATGAATACAGAAAAACCGATGGAACCATGGTAAAAGGATATTGCAGAGATATAAAATGGGAATACGCAATGGATCAGGAATACTGGCAACAGAATGAATGGGAAAAGAGGAGGAGATAAGAATGGCAACAAAAAGAAATATAAACGGAATCGAAGATTTTTTTGTAAATGAGGATAGAAACTGGTCTGATGAGTATGATAGGAAACATGCCTTCAGTTATAACGAAACTCTCATAGAAAACGCATGCAGAGAGCAGGGCAAGACTTTTGTATCTGGTTACAGAAGGGAAGATGGCACATATGTGCATGGTTATTGCAGAGAAATGACATCTGAAGAAAGAGAAGCCGCAATCCAGAATTACAGAGAACTTGCAGAGATTATGTCCAAATATCCCAAGAAGAAAACACTGAAGAATTCTTATGCAATGGGTGGTGGGGATTATGTAGATGTTTATGAACCTATGAATCCCATTGAGGATTTGATCGGAGGAGAAGTCAAATTCAGGCGTTCTTCTGGCAATAAAAGAAGTAAGAGGAGGAGATAAAAATGAAAGGAAAAGAATATATGCATATGGGTAAGAAAGAATGTGAAGAAGCTGGAAAAGTATAGGTTGAAGCATACATGAGACACGATGGAGTCTATGTCCATGCTTATTGTAGAGATAGAACAGAGGAGGAAATAGAAAGTATGTTCCCTTCTCAAATACAGGAATTTGAGGAAGAAAGTCCTGATTTGAAAGGATATTATGAAAAAAGTGGTCAGGATCCTCTGGATGCTATAGATTCAATACTACGTGACATGGAACTATCAGATGGGGGTGAAATAGAATACGAACTTCCAGATGGGCGATACACTTCTTCCTCAGAAGAAGTAGAAAAAGCAGGTTCGGCAGAGTTTTCCACAACTGTTTACAAAAATGGAAGATACTATAATTTTAGTGGAACCGTACTTAAAGAAGGAGGAAAATGGATAGCAGGAGGAGAAACAGACGAAATTGAGTTCTGAAGGGGGAAGTAAAACAGACTGAGGGGGAATAAATGAACAAATATACGGTTAAGAAAGTAAGAGCATATCATGGTGTCTGCCCACCCGGGTATGAGAAAGTAAGAGCGCATGAAAGAAATAACTTTCATGTCAATGAATACTGCAGAAAAATAAAGGTTGAAGGAAGAACAAAAGCTCTCCTATCTGGTATATACAATGAAGGAATGATAGGAGAAGAAGATGCTGTTCTTGGATTTGATACTCTTGTAGATTCTACACAATCCGGTGAGAAATATGTGGGAAAAATAAAAGCAAGGGCAGATAAATTGGATGCTCTCATGAAAGAGCAGGAGGAAAGGAAGAGAGAGGCAAGGATGAAAGAAGATGGGAAAAGTATTAAGGATGGTAGTAAAAAATGAGAGGTAGTAAAATGACAGATAAGTTTGGAACTAAGAGAAATGGAATATATGGAAAGGGCTTTACAAAGATGCCTTTTTCAGAACAGAAAAAACGTGTTGATAAAGCTTTTACCTTCGAACCTCCGGGGCGTGTGGTAGAACAGATGGACTTTCTTGTTGCTACTACCCATGACAATCCAGACATAGTGAGAATTAAAAACTATGCTGTGGAGAAAGAACACCAGATGGAGGGGAAACCTAACATGATAACCTATCAGACAGATATAACTCATTGTCCTCCCGGTTATGTTCTTGTTCGGGCACACAAAAATAAGAATGGGCAGTATGTCCAATCGTATTGCAGAAGGAAGGGAGCTTATGCTTCTCCCGAACTCCGACCCTATCTGGAATGAGCTACCCTCAAATTTCTTTGTGTAGACTATTTTTATTTAGCTACGAAACATTTATTAAGCATCTCTTGATCTGAGGGTAGGAGGTGATGGAAAAAATGGAATGTCCACCCGGACAGGAACTTGTTGAAGGCTACGTGAAGTCTGATGGCACTCGTGTTCGACCCTATTGCAGGGATAAGCATGACCATCTGACCGCCCACGATAGAGCAGTAGACAGGAGAAATGGGGAAAGAGCCAGAGGATGGTAATTTTTTCCTCATTTTCTAAAATTTAAATAACTATTCTAAAATTTTTAAATACTTCCCTTTTATTGTTTATATATGGAAATAAGGGATCATATAGATACAGATGTAGGTTGCAGACATTGTGAAATAGGTGATGATTTTTTATCAGTAGATTTAGAGTCAGACAAGCCATTAGTCAGAAAAAATTACTCGTATTTTTGGGATAACATTTTACAAACAGGGTTTTTGAATCAACTAACCTCTACTGATCAGTTTATGGATCATGTTGTTTTTTCCAAATACTTTGCAATATTACAACCCTACAGTTATGATCCTGAGAAAGACAATAACTATGAATTGCATTATTCAAGATTTGATAAGAGTGTTGAAGAGCATGGTGGGAAACTTTATTATGTTCGTGCTCCAGGATATCATGAGGAATTTACACGTACATTAATAATTGTTCCTGATAGAGAAAAATCTAAGAAATGGCTAAGTACAGTATTAGGCGGACTTAGTTTATATAAAGATTATATTAAACAAAACTATGGAACATGTGGTGCTAAAGAAGAAATGAGAATTGTCAACTCTCTTCAAAAAACTCTTCTTGAAAATTATGTCTTACCTTCACCAGAACATTGTTTCGTAGAAGCAATGTCATATCTGACAGGAAACACAGTTAGAAATGGGTTCAAAAATATAGAACTTCTTGAACCAGATTAAATACATTTCCATAGTAGAGGTTAGAAATAATGTTGAAATATCTTTTCGGAAGATGTGCATTTCCCGGGTGCAAAAGAAAAATAGAATATAATAGTCTAACCTCTTTCGAAGGACTTTGTGAATACCACTTCCAAAATGCTGTTAAAATTGATGGTAAGTGGAAACTCCTAAAAACAGAGAACAATCAAAATTTTAAATACAAGTAAGTCGATAATCAAAAATGCGTGTCGAAACAAAATATAGAACAGTGATATTGCAAATGAACCCTGATAGGCAAACAGCGTATGAACTTAAAAAAGTGATGACATGGGTTCAAGAGTTTTTGGATATGAGTCGATCTGAAATACAGATGATGTTGTACAACAAATTCAAGGAATTGAATATTCCTATGAGTACGAGGATTACAGCATTGCTTATGCAAAGATTCAGTGGTTCGGCGACAGGTAGAGATAAGAGATTTCTGTATGTCTATGATGGCAATTCCCGATTCATATTCGACAAAGAATGGTTTTTGGAAGTTCAACTTCATGCCAAGGTAGGAAAACATATAGAGCCAAGAGTTCGCATACCTGTTCATAAGACAGAAGTGCCATACTACGATGACATAAAAGATATGTCCGGATACGGAATAACCATAACTGAAGAGGGTGAAAAGTGGTTCGCTTATGTTCAGATTCCAGTGGATTCTCATGAAGAAGAATGGGATGAGACTGTTGTTGGGATAGATTTCAATTTCCGTAAATGGGTTGCTTCAAAAATGGATGGAAGACCTCTCATTTTCCCTGTGAAAGAATATACAGACAGAATAGATAGAATCCACAGCCTTATATCCAGAAAACAGACTGAGTTATCCACCGAGTTGGATCCTGAAGAAAGAGAAAACCTCAATGATGAGATAAAGAAATTATATGGTCTAAGAGAATTTGTTGTAAAAGAAGCACATGGCAATTTCATATCAAAGATAAAAGAACGTTTTGGTTTTTGCACCATAGCAGTGGAGGAAGTTTCTACAATGTTCAAACTATCTGATCATGATAGGAAGATGACAAACAATTGGCTGTACAAGAAAACTGCATTGTCTCAATTTCAACTCAGGGCAATGGCTCATGGCATTAATGTTGTAGAAATAAATCCATCTTATACTTCTCAAGTATGCCACAAGTGTGGGCATATAGGAATTGCTTACGGCAAAGGAAAGAGGCTTTTCAAGTGCATGAGTTGTGGTCTTAAAGACTACCACAGAGACATCAACGCCGCAAGAAACATCGCTCGTCTGGGATATGGATACCAGTTCGATTTTAAAGCCTTATCTGCAGAGAAGAAAAATCTAAAAAAGATCAAACCAACTGTTATTAATAAATTTTAAATACTTCTGATCCATTGTTATATTATCCACAACCTATATGGCAGGTGGATTGGGAGCAGTACCACCCTGACTATGTTTCAGCAGGGTTCGTATGATCCACTGTGATGGTTAGCTGCCTATATGGTATTGCCGACATGTAGCAGGGAGAGAATAAAAACTGCATTTGAGAACGGGTCTTAGACTAAAAGATGAAAATGAAACTCAAATTGATCAGATCAGTTTTAATAAAAAAAATATAGTCTTAGACTAAGTAAGATGAAAATGAAACTTCATCGATTTGCTCGGAAAGCTCATAAGTAATTTGTCTTAGACTAAGTAAGATGAAAATGAAACCCTTTAAATACTTTTCAAAAATTTTGTATCCATTTATATTTAAGTTTCATATATTCTTTCTGGTGATCAAAATAAAGAATAACACCAAAAAGATATTGGTAGGTATAGTTCTTGTTTTGGTGATCATATCTGGGTTGTCATTAGCTTTGAATAGTCATGCCAAATCAGAATTGATACCCATTTCTGGAGCTACTATCGTGCCAACAGGAGTCAGTAACACACTGAATATAACTTTTAGCGATGTTACATATAGTACCGTGCCACCAGCTTTTGAGGTGTCAAGAGGGAATTACAATGTGAATGCTACATGGGTTAACCCTGGAGCTACAAGTGTTAATGTAACAAATGCAACCTATTTGGTGATGCAATCTACTTCTTCAACAGCAACACTTGCACAGGTTCAGTATGATCTTGCTAACTACAACAAGAATGCATCATACTTCTTCATGGAAACAAAAATAGCAGCGAATCTGACAGGTCTTACGGGAATAAGTCTTGTTCTTTCTCAGAGTGGGGTGTCAAGTTATCTCGCATCTGCTGTGAATGGTACAGTTGTGATCAATATCCCATCAACAGGAATATTGAGTGGAACTGTAAAGGAAGCAGGTACAAGTACAACGCTTTCTTCTACTGGTTCGGTAACTATTTCTGCATTACAAATGTATGATCTTTCAGTCTATGTTTACAAGGATACATCTACAAGCGATAGTATTACAATTGGTTTGATTAATCCTGTGAATGGTGCAGTTTTGGGAACTCTAACATCAACAGGTTTAACAGGGCTTAACTTCAGCAAACTCAACTATACGACTTTCCAGTTTGAAGGCACAACTGGATCTGCTCTAATATTGGATTGGGCTTACTTTGTCTTTTCTGGGAGTTCTTCTGCGTCAGTTTCTCCATCTGTAATGCCTGAAATAGCCGGAGCAACATCCAATGTTGTTATGAATGATCTTTCAAGCATAGCACCATTCGATCCTTCTGCTGTATCAAACGCCAGTTATAAACAAAATCCAAATGCGACCTATGTCCATACTAATACAGCAGTTGGTGATAAAGACTTCAATCTCTCTGCAAGTGTTTTGTCTAATGACACCGCTTCACAGCTTTCCATAGGTGCATATAATGCAAAGTCAGAAGCTACATTCGGTGTTGGAAATCAGACCGCTGCTAACTCCACTACTATGGTAGCAAACTTGACCGTCAACAAAGAGAATACCAATTCGTTCACAGCCGATGTTCATATATCAACATTCAACTCAACTGGTATCCAGACAGCAGTTATGAGTTTCCTGAAGAATTATACAGCAAATCTCGCAACAAGTAATACTGGAATAGCCTATTCATACAAGAACATGACCATAATATCCTACATGATCAGCAACATCCAGACCGTGACTAATCTCTCAGCATCTGATGCTGCTGCAGTAAGAAACTACTTTGACAATGCCTTCCCATCCTTACTTTCTGAAAACAATCTCTCCTTGGTTGACACGAATACCTCTGCTATTGTAGCAGGTGCTTTTGCAGGTGATTTCTACTATCAAGGAATGGCTTATGTCCCTGAGATATGGGGTAGCACTATTGTAAACCCAGTAAATGGGCAGAAATTTGCAAACCTCTCTGACGCAGGATTCGCTGCAGGTGCATACATATCTGGTGGAGCTGTCATAGTGCCACAATTAACCATATTGGGCTGGGCATCAGGAACTCCAATCTTTGCATCGGGTTTCTCCTTTGGTTCTCTCTTTAGCGGTCTTACATCAGCAGGTGCATCTGTTGAAAACTATCTTGGAAATGGTGTTTCATCAGTTGTACATAATACAATAGGAGCCGTCTCACATACCGTCTCAAATTATGTGGTAAAACCAATCACATCTGCCACATCAAGTGTAAGTAATGCTATTTCTAAAGACATAAATGGTTTCGGTAGGGATGAACTAAATGTTGTATCAAAAGTAATGCCAACACTCGGTACAACAGCCAACAATGTAGAGAAGACAGTGAAAGGAGCTATTGGACCAATCTCAGGAGCTGTATCTGATCTATCCAGTTCACTTGCTTCTGCAAAGAATGGAATAGTGACAGCAATAGCGGCAGGAGCTTCAGGTGTCAGGTCTAACATATACTCACTCGGAACACAGATAAAGAGTGGGGTTCAGGGAATAGAGAACACTCTTGGCAATGATGTATCAACTACTGATGGAGTTCTATCATCCATGTTTACAGCAGTGAAATCTTTACCGGGAAAAATCAGTTCTGGTCTTAGCTCAGTTGCATCAACACTCAAAAACTCTACACTAAGTGCACTCGATACCGTAGGAAATACAATAGAAAAAACAGCATCCGGGGCGTACAAAGAAGTAACAAATACATTCGGATCAATATCTTCAAGGATAACAAATACAGTCGGATCACTAACTTCAGGACTAAAGAATGCATTCTCAGCAATAACTGCTTTTGGTGCAAAACTTGGATTTGTCCTTGAGATCGTTGGTATAACCATTGTAGTGGTTGTAATTGTAGGTTTGGTTCTCTACTTCGGCGTGCTTAGCCGCAGAAAAATGATACCGGGAGAAGGTGCAATTTAAACACTTCTCTTTTTAATTTTATTTTTATTTAGTTACATTTTTTCTTATTTTTCTGTATCTGTAATATGTTACTCCAAAATAAATTATCGCAACAAATGCAATTTCGTACATTGTTCCTATAACTGCAATAGTATTCCATATTGCATGTAGGAGAATGGCAAAACCAAGATATCTGAATTTTCCTTGCCAAGTTTTCTGTGATATTGATACGGTTGTTGAATGCAACACGGGATCGGTGAATTCTCTGATCAGAACTACAAAAAGAAATAGAGGAGTGTGAAAGTAAGCTTCATAATAGAATGCATTTTCAATCCAAGCAAATGTCAGACCAACTGCAATGCCTCCATCGAATGTCTTGCGAAAATAGGTGAACAGAAATTTGAGTATTTCTTCCCATACCGGTGCTATTAAAATTAGCATTATAATAAGGTCTGATGGTGTTAACATACGGGTTTCCACGTATCTTGCAACGAAAAATGGAACAATCCCAAGAAGAAGATATCTCCACTTCACATGATACACAAATCTGAATACCAGAAAGGAAATACCAGAGATAGCAAACGTCAGAAGCCATATGTTCATACCAAGTAACAAGTTCATAATTATGTGAATCTGTCAAAGTATTTAAAAAAATAAATAGTTAAACTCTATATTCATATGTGAGAGTTTCAGATGATCTTATTTTTGAAGAGTTCCGTAGAAGGAGAGAAGTAGAGCATTTCCCTGTCCAATACTTCATAAACGAAAAGTATCTTATTATTTCAAAGGGGCAGTTCATAAAAAAATATACGCAGTGGAGAGTTAGGAAAAACTATCCTATCTCAATCATCACAACGCAGATGTATCTTGACTGGCTTTGCAAATATTTTGAAGTAGAGACATTCGAGATAGAGGATAAAGCAAATAGTCTTACTATTGCTGTCTCTGAATTTATCAAAAGGTATGGACATGATAAAATTGATCAGATCAGAGTGGTGACTGGGCTAAAAGCGAATGAAAAACAAGGAAATCTTAATCTTGGAAAACCTGTCAAGAAAACACAAAACAATTAGTGGAATAGAAAAATTTAAAAACTTGTAACTTTTAAGTGGAATATGGACAAGGTAAATGAAACAACTATGTTTACCATTCTTAAATCGTGCTATGAGAAAAAAAGAATGGTTACTATATTTGCTGGTAATTGGGAGTTTGAGGGAGAAATCTTATCAATTTTTCCTTCTCTTGTGGAATTGAGAGAAACCGTATTTGATCATAAGATTTATATCTCCATAGATTCCATATCGGTTGTGAGACCATGGGGGGTAAATTAATGTCAGGATATAATTGTGGCGTTAATGAGTTAATTCTGATCTGTCAAAGGAGGTAATAAAATGGATATTGATTATACTGAATATGGAGTTATGTTGTTTGGAAAGGATGTGCCAGAAGGATTAAAGAAATATAGGAATATTGAAATCGAAGGAAAAACCTTGATTTTCATTCCACAAACCGAATTGGATGCAGAAACTTATGAGGACAAGAGAATCAAATTTACATGGTCTTTTATGCTTCCTACTTTACAAAGGTTGATAAATGAACATTGGGAATTTGATTTTGAGAATGATTCTGATTGGGATGAACTTCAAGAAATTTCTGAAAATGCAAATTCACAATCAGATGTATTGTTTAAAATTAAAGAATACTTCAATAATACATACAGAGATAACAATGATAATCCAGATCCCATCCTATTATCCAGACTTATCATAACTCCAAGAAACTCTGACTACTCCTTCATATTCTATTATGGCGAGACTGTGAGTCTGGAAAATAATAGCACTGATGACATAAAGCATTTATTCGAGATCATAATAATGGAGATGAAACTTTTCAAGGGAATTAAGGTGAAGTAAATGGAATATAAGCACAAATTCTCGAAGTTTTTTGATTTGTTTTTTATGCCGATTAGCATTATTGTTGTGTTATTGTCTTTCATTACATTGATAGTCTATATATTCGCACTTCTTCCAAGAATTACTATGGATGATGTGTTCATATTAATTTACATCGATGCATTCTTTGTTTTGGTATGGATTGTACTGAGGGTGTCTCTACATTTATATATTTTAAAAGTAATAGGGGAGGAGAAAAAAAGGATAAGAGATGAATAAATGATTAATAAAAAAGTATGTATGGTAAAATACAGGGAAAATAATATAAAGATCAACATGATCAATGTGAAGTAAAGGTGGTAAAAGTATGATTAAGATGATTGAAAAACACAAAAAGTTATTATTCGCTGTCTTGGGAGTTTTTCTCATGACATCGGGA
>JAKBRR010000042.1 GCA_021845325.1 Thermoplasmata archaeon | reverse complement strand
GAGTGCACCTGTTGGAAAGAAAGGGTGGCCTCAAATGGGAAACAATGGTTGTAGGTACAGCGCTGCAGAAGAAGAAAATGAATGTAGTAATCAAAAATACGTAAAAATATTGGTATTTAGCATCAAAAGGACTTTTATGCAATTCCGCGCAATTGAAAATTCAAGGTAATTGCTTCAGATTTATGCGAAAAGTGACTTTTAGTTCCAGATTCACCAGAATATAGATTGTAGTGTACTTGGCATATTACCAAACTTGAAAATATGATAGTATATCTAGAGAAACTTTATTTCCAGAAAGTGTTTATATAGCTTTCAAATATCAACGCCTAATGAAACGAGCTTTGATTACTGGTATTACCGGTCAGGATGGGGCTTATCTAGCGAAGTTTTTAACTAAACAAGGGTATGAAGTATATGGAACATATAGACGGATAAGTTCTCCGAATTTTTGGAGAATTCAATATCTTGATCTATTTGAAAAGGTGAAATTGATTCCTACAGATATGACTGACCAGTCATCAATATTAAACGCAATTAAAATATCAGAACCAGATGAAATATATCATCTTGCTGCTCAATCTTTCGTTGAATCAAGCTTTCAAACCCCGCATTCTACAGGAGAAATTACTGGTCTATCAGCAGTAAGTATTTTAGAGAACATTAGACACGTGAAACCTGATACTAAGTTTTATTTTGCAGGGACAAGTGAGCTTTACGGTTCTTCTGGAGTTCCGAATGGGAAGGCTTTAGTTGAGGATGACCCATTCAAACCGATGAGTCCTTATGCTGCAGCTAAACTCTATGGATTTTGGGTGACTAAAATTTACAGAGATGGATATGGAATTTATGCAGCAAATGGTATATTGTTTAATCATGAATCTCCTCTTAGAGGTTTAGAATTTGTGACGAGAAAAATTGCAACATCGGTTGCAAAGATCAAACTGGGACTTTCTAGAAGAATAACATTGGGTAATTTGAATTCGCAAAGAGACTGGGGATATGCACCAGAGTACGTTGAAGCAATGTGGCAAATCATGCAACAAGATAAACCCGATGATTACGTAGTAGCAACTGGTGAAACACACTCAGTTTTTGAATTTCTAGAGAGTGCTTGCGAATATGTAGGGTTAAACTATGAGGATTATCTTTTTATTGACAAGGAATTAATGCGACCTTTGGATCTCCCGTCCCTTAGAGGAGATTATTCTAAGATCAAGAATAAATGTGGTTGGAAACCAGAAGTAAAATTCAAAGAACTTGTTGAGATTATGGTCGATAAAGAACTGGAAAGGTGGAACATGGTTCTAAATGGGAAAACTTTTCCGTGGGATGCTACAAATTACCCCGATGAAGCGGGATTAATAGTGAGGAGAGATAGGAGTGGAAACTAACAAACGTTATCAAATGTCGGATGTTGACATTGGTAAGAGGGAAAAAGAAAATATGAATCAAGCTTTTGATTCCGGATGGATAAGTTCTAAAGGGCCTTTCATAAGTCAATTTGAAGAAGAATTCGCAAAGTTTGCAGATTCGAAGTACGGAATAAGTTGTTCCAATGGTACCACCGCATTACACCTGGCGGTTAGGTCTCTTGGTATTGGAAAAGGGGACGAAGTAATCGTTCCAAATTTAACTTTTGCTTCTCCTGCCAACGCAGTTATATATGAAAATGCAAAACCAATTCTTGTCGACGTAAATAGAAAATATTGGTGTATAGATCCCAAAAGAATTAGAGAAAATATCACAAAAAAAACAAAAGCTATAATCGTTGTTCATCTCTACGGCCATCCAGCGGACATGGACCAGATTATGCAAATAGCTAAAGAATATGATTTAAAAGTTATAGAAGACTGCGCAGAGGCCCATGGTGCAACATACAAAGGGAAAAAAGTTGGTTCCATAGGAGATATAGGATGCTTTTCATTTTATGGAAATAAAATTATTACAACGGGTGAAGGTGGTATGATAACTACTAGTGACCAAAATCTTTCTGACCAGATAAAAATCTTAAGGGATCATGGGATGCTTCCAACGAAAAAATATTGGCATGAAGTTGTTGGATATAATTACAGAATGACAAACATTCAGGCTGCTATCGGACTAGCACAACTAGAAACGATAGAAGAAAAAATAGCGAAACGAAAATGGATTGCTAAAAAATATTTTGAATACATAGATAATTCAGCAACATTACAGCCTCAGATGTCATGGGGGTCAAATGTTTACTGGCTTCCTACCTTAACATTAGATGCTAGTTACAATAGCAATTTAAGAGATACCATAATGTTATTTATGTTGAAGAAAGGAGTTGAAACAAGACCTGTATTTTATCCACTAAATGAGATGGCGCCTTATTTAAATAGCAGACTATATCCAAATTCAAAACACATTTCTGATTATGGTCTTTCTCTTCCCGTGTCTAATAAGTTTCAAGAGGAGGATATTCAATACATTGCAAGGGTGTTTAACGAATCCTTATTTGAAGCAGGAAAGAAATGAGCTGTAAATGACTGCGTTAGGAAATATTTCAGTGGTTTCAGCATCTTATTTTGTACAAACCGTAAGCAACATTGTGTTTTATCTAGTGGTGGCAAGAAATCTTCCACCAGTTGAGGTCGGAGCTATAACATTATTCCTTAGTTTTAGCAACATATTCATTCCACTTTTTGCCCTAAATTTGGATACAGGATTCACTCATTTTATATCATATTTTAGAATTAAAACAGGAAAACCCAAAATTCCTAAGCTTTTTATTATATTGACCATAATTATGATGATTATTAGCTTTACACTAATATCATCCTTTTCCTATCAAATTGCTTTAGTTTTTTTTCATTCAAAAATGTACACAAATATTCTAGTTTTATTAGGGGGATTTGTATCTGAATCTATAGGACTTAGTTTTATGATTTCAATACTTCAGGGAATGCAATCATTTAAACTGGCAGCTATTTCTAATATTCTCTATTCAACTCTTTCAATGGGTACACCAATCGGTATGATTTTTTTAAGATTCCCACTTGAACTCATATCATTAGGTTTTGTGGTTGGAGCGGGTTTATCACTCACTATTACAATATTATTTGTTTTAAAAAATAAAGTATCAAGTGAATCTATATACAAGGGTTTTAACAAAAAATTTTTTATTTATGTGATACCAGCGTATATTGGTGGTATAACATCTTCTTTAATGGGAACGTTGGATAGGGTAATTCTTCCAGCATTTACAAATCTTACAATATCCGCGATCTATACCTACTCTATTACCATTGCCACTATCGTAACAGCAATTGCATCTCCGTTTTCTTTTTTCCTCCTTCCAAAAATTTCAGAGGCTTATTCTATGAAAAATCATATAGGAGTGAAAGAATACACAGAGGGCTCACTTCAATTGTTCTACTTTCTTGCTCTTCCAGTTTCATTGGGTATTACTGTTCTTTCGCTTCCAATATTGAATGCCTTAGTGGGTGGAATATATGCTGAGCATTACATGGTACTTCAAATAATGGTATTTTCCTATTCATTTTTTTCCTTTAGGCCGCTAATCTCTTCGATTCTCTTCGGTTTAAAGAAAACAAAGATATATATGTATTCAGGTAGTGCAGCTCTTGTAGTAAATCTTGTTCTTTCCATTACCCTGATTCCATTACTTGGTATTTATGGTGCTGTTATTTCAAGTGTGTCTGCTTGGGCTGTTAGTACAATTCCAAGAATTATTGTTTTAAATTCATTATTAGGTCATAAAGTTTCAAAGTTACCATACCTAAAAATATGGATAAATGCTTTAATAATGTGCTCCGCTATATTCTTTTTTGAATCAATCCTTAACTCTGACTTCGAAGGACTTATATTTCTCTTTATCATGGGAATCATTATATACGCTACTTTATCTATAATTAATAACCCATTCTCAAATCAAGTGAGAGTTTTAATTAATACTTTATTAGATGATTCTAATCCTGTATTTAAGAAAATACTAAAAGTATTTGTTAGGCTTGCTCTCAAATAATTTTCGACATCTCTTATTTTAATAAGATAAATTCTCTTTATCTTCTTTGAACTCCTATATCTCTTTGTTGGTTTAAACCTTAATTCTATTTTTTCCCTTCTTAATACTGTAAATCTTTACTCTTGGCAATATGAGGAGAACATTCCACACGGTGTATTTTCCATCTATCATGTTGAGAAACAGTATCCTGGAGTTTTCGTAATATCGCTTGGTATATGACAAGACCATGTGATAAATTTCATGAAACATAAAAGGATGCCTCCCTAGAACAACCACAGGAGGCAATTAATAATGGAAGAGTTTGATAAAAAGATATCGGAAATTGTAAGGAAGACAGTGAAGGAGTTCATGGAATCTCTCATGAAGGGAGAGATACAGGCATACCTTGAAGAGAATAACGGATCGAGGAATGGATATTATGAAAGAGATCTTGGAACAAGATACGGAAAGATCAATGATCTGAGAATTCAAGGGATAGAAATAATGAATTCCAGACAGCTCTATTTGAGAAATATCAGAGAAATGTTGGTATTGATGATCTTGTTGTATCCATGTATTCAAAGGGAATATCAACAAGGAAGATGGCAGAAATACTTGAGGAAATATTCCATAATAAATACAGCAAATCCACAATATCAAGGATCGCCGACATAACCATCTCAGAAATCAACACATGATGAATCCTATAATAAGAGGTCATGAAAAAAGTTCTTTTGACCACGTTGACAAGAATGTGCCACCGTCTGAGTTGGAGAGGCAGTCGTCCTGAAACTTGACCCATGAGGTCGCTAAACAGATTGACTGCCCTTCGATTCGACATAATACCCTGAAAGAAGAGTGAATAGATGGCTGTCGAAATATCTCCGACCTTAGACTCGTACCAACCACGTTAGAAGTGTTCAGAATACTGATTAGAATGGATGTATTCATTACGGAAAAAGAATGAAGATAGATGCATAGTTGAACAGTACGAAATTGCAAATACAGACGATTCATGGACAGTACTCGGGGAAAGATATCTTTCAGTAAATCTTGAAATCGGCATGGAAGTATCAACAACTGGAAAATACATTGCAGGAAGGCTGAGGGAAATGTGATTCTCTGTACATCCTGCTGATCCGGTGAAACTTGCATCATATTCAACACTTCGAAGAAGAATGATCGGCAAGATTTATACAAGCTTGCAAAACTATTGAGATTGAATGAACTTCCAGAAGTTCATTTACCATCAAGGGAATCTGATGATCTGAGATCACTTGTAAGGTACAGGAGATCCATCGGCGAGGATATCACTAGGATAAAGAACAGGATACATGCACTCCTGTCATCACATGGAATTACGTTGAGACAGAAAGACATATTTGGAAGATCAGGTCTTATGGAGATTGAAAGGCAATCCACAAAGTTAAGTGCATCAGAAAGAACAGTGCTGAATCGCATGCTGTCCACTGTGATCCATCTCAGGAGAGATGCCATTGAAATAGAGGACCAGATGGCCAGGCATGGCAATGTTAGAGATGATGTAAGGTTGCTCATGACAGTTCCAGGAATAAATGTCTATTCTGCAGTTGCAATAGTATCTGAGATAGATGACATAAGAAGATTCAGTTCAAAGGAGAAGCTTGCATCATATTCAGGCTTAACACCAAGACAGGATCAATCAGGATCAAGAGACATAAGAGGGCACATATCAAAGCATGGCCCTTCTATGCTCAGATTCATACTTGTGACAGCTGTTCATTCTGTGATAAAATTTTCAAGAAGAATGAGGCAGAAGTACATGCATATTGTAAGGAGGACAGGAATGAAGATGGCAATCATTGCAGTTGCACGCATACTTGCTGAAACAGTATACACCATGTTGTCAAGAAATGTTGAATTCATGGATTCCATGGATGAACTTACAGAGAGAAAGATCGCTTCCATGTCCAGCAGGGCAAAGAAGCAGTATCAGCCAGAAGACATATCACAGACAATAAAGTTATTAAGATTGCAGAAGATCGGGAGGATGTCAGGAGAAATTTTTTTATCAGAAATTTAATGCGTAAAGTTTCATAGCTACCACTGGTCCTTTGCTGTTTCAAGTTTTCCCATTCTCCATTTTATTCCTACTTCCCAAATCTTTCTGACATTTCAAATAGTTTCTTATTATGTCATACTGTCCATATGATGTGGCAGTGTTTCCTTGATGCTGCAATAAGTGCCTTCTTCTTTGGAATTCCACCATCTACCTTGCGATGATAGAATTCTGATATGACCGGATTTCCTCTGACAGCTGCAAGTGTGCTCTGGTGTATTGCTGATCTCAGTGATGAATCTCCTCTCTTTGATATTGCCTTATCAGATCTCAGTCTTCCACTCTCTTTTATTACAGGATCTATGCCTGCGAATGCAACAAGTTTCTCTGCATTCTCAAAGCGATTGATGTCGCATATCTCTCCAGGAATTACAGATCCTGTTACTGGCCCAATTCCAGGAATGCTCGTTATGACATGATTCTCAATTACCAGATCGGATTTCGTCTCTTTCTCGATGTTATTCTTTTCTTCCATCAATATCTTCAATATCCTGATCAGTGAGGATATTTCAATTCTCACTGATCTTTCCATATTCATGTCTGAAGATGAGTTGTGTGGAATCTTCATGATTTTTTTGTATCTTCTCTTGAAAACACATTTTTCAATCTCCCCTGGATCAGCTGAAATGAAATCTTCAGCTGTTACATATTTATTTAACATGCCAGCAGTATCCTCATTCATATCAATTGCATTCGTTATTTCTGGAAATATCATGTCTAGTGCCCTTATGAGGTTGTTCTTTGTTGTCCTTTTCCTGTCTGTAACAATAGTGTATGATGTTATGAAATCCCTTAAATTCATGAAATTCTCCGGTAAGTGAAAGGATTTCTTACCTTATCATGAAGTATCTTGCAATTGATTCTGCATCTATTGTATCATTGGTTGTCTTCCTTACTCTTGATTTCCTCATGCCTCTAACCTCAAGACCGTTGAGAATTCTTACAAGTAATCCATCTGTGATCAATTGGTTGTATAAGGGAATGTGGCATATTCATGTTGATTCCATGCCAATCTTCATCAGTGTACTGTTAGATCTGAGTGTCCTGATGAGATCAGATAGTTCCCTGAATCTTTCATTGATGTTTTCCTTATTGCTTCCTCTGCATAAAATATTGATGGTATCAGCCATTGAACAATAATCAAACTTACCCTTGGCTATGTCTATTCCTAAATATACTTTCATTTCATCACCAGTTAGTTTTTCTCCCAACATCTTCCATTCACCACAGACTTGTCTTTTATCCGTAGATTATACTGCAACATCTCATACAGGTAAAGAATCAAAGAAGGGAGACGCATGCTGAGCAACGAGGATTTATCCTAAAGATCAAGATCGCGTATCCCTGACCAAACATGATCTCATCTCTGTTTAAAATAATATACAAGATCTATTGTCTAACAAATTATTGACTATAGGACATTCTAAATAAGGAAGAATAAGATCAAAGAAAGGACAGGAAAACCTTTTCATAGAAGAAATCCTCAATAGGATAACAACAAAGGCAGGCAACAATGCTATAACTGCTCCTGAAAATAAATTGGACGAATTCATCCTTGTGTACAATGGTGATTACACTCCACCGGAATGCATGTCCATATACAGGGATCGTGATCCGTAGAGAAGTCTTGCATAACATTGAAAACTGATCTGGACATAGTCCATCTCAGGAACACATCCACCATTCGTAGTATCATATTTGTTTTCTTCCTTTCACTGATCATAAGAAAATGCACTGTTGAGTCATATGGACTCATTGGGACTAATTAAGAAGTATTCCCCGAAGTGAATGTTACTGGAACTTGAGGGAGAAAAGAAGCGAAGGATATCCTCGAAGCTTCAGATAGTCATCGTGGTGGTAGAACCATGTGAATTCAGGACACTATACCTTTCTGTAGTGTAGTTTGTATAATTAATAGGGACTAAACTATTGAAATTTATTTTCTCCAAGTTTAACCATTAGAAGCAAATTTGTTATAAAGATTAAATGTCAACTAATTGTTTGTCTTAATGAAATTATACCTCGTTCTATTTTGTAATTTAAAAGAGTGTACCCTGAAATTTCCCTCATTCTTCTATTATTATTATTACCTAAAGTCGAACCGATATAATCACCTATTTTATAATCTATCTCAACAGTTTTTATAATCTTCGAATTTAATCTAAGGTCTAAATCTATATCCTCTGCAGCATTTATATATGTTTCATCATATGGCTTTTTATCTAAACTAAGTATTAATTTTCTACTAAATATCGCAAAAGTAGCTATTGCAGTATATTTAAAATAACAATTAAAGAAGAATTTATTCAATCTACATCTAGGATAAGAAAAAAAACTAACTTTAAACCGTCTTTCAAGGTCTAATTGTTTTTTCCTCCTCAAAACCATTAAAAATGCTAAATTGCGTAGAATTCGACTTTTGCCTAAACAAACGGGAATTGAATGATACCTACTCGGTCTTGTGTATACCATATCCACTACGTCAGCATCAAATGTAGACAATTGTCTGTTTAACTTGGTTATGTCGTCTATCTTATACATGTCATCTCCAGAAAAAATAATCCATTTTGGGTTATATTGCATTGCTCTGCTAATACCAGTGTTAACATAATGAGCAAAATTAAAATAAAAATCTTTATTTGATCCACTTTCAATAAAAATAATCTTCACGCCTTTAAATATTTTTTCTCTGCATTCCTTTGCAAATTTTCCGTTAAAATCAGCAGTTGGGATCACTATTATTATTTCAGAATCGCCCTCTATGCTGTGAATTATCGGAAAACCTTTAGGTCGCTCCATCATCCATTTTATCAGTTCCTCACGATTTTCAAAACCCTCATAAAACTCTTCTATCTTGTTAAGACTATTGCTGGTAAAATAATTATTTCGATAATCAACTAGACTAAACGATAAATATTTAAATGACTTGTCTACTTCGTCATATAAGCCAATTTTTTCTATCTTTTTCAATTCATTCACTAAAATTGATATTCTAATACATTTTTAAGCTTTACTATATTAATCAGAACAAAGGCAGGAAGTAATCAGTGATTTAATTTTATTTATATGGAGGATCACGCTTTATGAATAATCATACATGATCCGAACCATCACATAGCTAGAACACCATGAAGTTAATCTTGTAAGTAAGAACAGATACATGAAGAGCATGCGAAAAGCGGTTTTCCAGATCACGGAGGCATCTTCATGAAATCAAAGTATTCCGCAGAGGAGAAGTTCTAGATAGTAATAGAGCCTCTCGCCGGTAATGTGACGCAGGCGGAGATATGGGGAAGGCACGGCA